>NZ_JAVJTO010000134.1:0-54392 GCF_040220235.1 Coleofasciculus sp. B1-GNL1-01 | reverse complement strand
TTAGGGCTTGCTGCACAAGACCGAAACCCTTGGCTACCAAAGCTTTGAGTAGCATGAACATTGGCTCATCTTCAAAGAAAAAGGATAAAACCCTTTCATACCTTTGCACCATTATCAGGGAAAATGTATCATTGCTTCCCCTGCTCCCCCTGCTCCCCCTGCTCCCCCTGCTCCCCCTGCTCCCCCTAAACCCGCCCCTACACAATCACACGCCATTGCCCTCTGTCTTCTGCCTTTGGCTACATCTGGTATTTTGCCTCCTTGCGGTATAATGACCCAACATAAAATGATCTGGCATACAGACCATGTTAGAACCCGCAAAC
This sequence comes from Coleofasciculus sp. B1-GNL1-01, assembly GCF_040220235.1. Lineage (NCBI taxonomy): Bacteria > Bacillati > Cyanobacteriota > Cyanophyceae > Coleofasciculales > Coleofasciculaceae > Coleofasciculus > Coleofasciculus sp. B1-GNL1-01. The sequence goes on along the minus strand of NZ_JAVJTO010000134.1, from coordinate 54,069 downwards.
ACAGTCAGCATCTTACAACAACAGGCTGAACCTAAGACATTTTCTGCCGATCAGGTTATTTTTCAAGAAGGTGATCCAGCGAACTATATGTATGGCATATTAGATGGAGAAGTCAACATCTCGGTCAATGGTAAAATTGTCGAAACCATCGGCAAGGTTGAGGTGTTTGGTACCGGAACATTGATTGGAGTCAGTGACAGAACCTATAGCGCGATCGCAAAAACAGATTGTACCTTGGCTTTTCTGGATCAACAGCGATTTCTGTTTGCGGTTCAGGAAACACCAATGTTTGCCTTGAATGTGATGAAAAGTTATTCCGAACGCATCGACCGATTGGCACATAGCCTCTGAAAAGATTAAGCTAAAACCTGTAAACACTGCTGACGGAAATCATCACCCCGATGTTCAAAACTTTGATATTGGTCAAAACTAGCACAAGCAGGTGACAACAAAACCACACGCGCATTATCTTGTTGTGCTAATTCGGCTGCTCTAGGAACGGCTCTTGCCAGTGTTTCCACAATTTCATAACGATAATAACCCACTTCCTGTAAGCGTTGGGCAAATGCTGATGCCGCCTCACCAATCAGTAAAACAGCCGCCGCTTTCGCTTGGATTATGTTCAACCATTGCGTATCGTCTCCGGCTTTCGCTTCACCCCCAGCAATTAAAATAACCGGACTATCAACCGCCGCTAATCCCACTTGCGCCGCATCATAATTAGTGGCTTTACTATCATTAATAAAGTCAATCCCCTTCCAGGTGATAATATGTTCGAGGCGGTGAGGAACACCGGGAAAATTGGTAATTGCCTCAACAATTGCCTGTTTCTCAATCCCAGCTAACCGGGCGGCGGCGACTGCCATGAGTAAATTCTGCTGATTGTGATTCCCCACCATCCGCAACGAATCCACAGGCACAATCGGTTCCGATTCTACCATCACCCAGCCATTTTCAATATACACCCAGGGACGAGGCGTCGCGTCACGCCCCTTAACACTTGTCCAGTACGCCTTTGACCAATGGGTTGTCCCCAACCGACGCAAATACGGGTCATCCCCGTTAAAGATTTGATCGTGCGATCGCGACAGTAAGTCAGCCTTGATAGTGTAGTAATTTTCCAGCGTCTTGTGGCGATTCAAGTGATCAGGGGTAAAGGTTGTCCAAACCCCAATTGTTGGGGCTAACTCCCGTGACGACTCAATTTGATAACTACTAATTTCTGCAATCACCCAGTCAATTTTGGATTGGGGTAGTTTCTCATGTAGAGACGCGCCATGGCGCGTCTTGTCGGGCTGCGCCAGAGCCAATTCACAAGCCGCATAGCCAATATTACCGCAGGCGGGAGCATGGAAACCAGCCGCTTGAAAAATAGCCGCAATCAAAGCCGTTGTCGTGGTTTTTCCATTGGTCCCCGTGATACCAACCCACGGAGAGGACTTGAGATAACGCCAAGCCAGTTCCATCTCACCAATCGTATCAATCCCTCGATTCCTGGCTTCAATTAAAACCGGAATATCCCAAGGAACACCAGGACTCACCACAATCAGTTCAGGTAAATCCGCATCGCCAAGAGTGAGCGAATAACCTAGTTTAACCGTAATTCCCTCAACATTAAGGACTTGTTGTTGCTGTTGCAGAGATTCAGACGTTTTGCTATCACTGACTGTTACCGTCCACCCTTCCTGTTTTAGGAGTCGTGAGGCGGCTATTCCGGAGCGTCCCAGACCAATGACGTGAGCGTTGGGCATAACCTGATGATGGTTTGTTCTTAAATCTAATTACCATGTAGAGACGTTCCATGCAACGTCTCTACAGTCCAGGGACTAACAATTCTACCAGAAGATAGCTGTCAGATTCCGGATGAAGTGCGAGATTGAAAGAGACATCCGCCCTCATAAATTACGAATTACAGGTTATCGTGACCTATTTTCCTGACTCTCTTAATCATGTCCGATTGTAATTTCAATCGTATCATTGATGACAACTTCTGTTTTAGCGAATTCTTATGCCCGTTGACAATAACAACTCCAACGACAATACCAATAAACCATCTGAACCCAAACGCTCTTGGGTTAAAAAGTATGGTACGAGCTTATTTCTCCTCGCCGCCACTGTCTTACTCATAAACTTTGGTCTGCTCCCCAATCTCGGTGCTAACCGCCGACAGGTTCCTTACAGTCAATTTCTGGAACAAGTCCAAGCTGATAAAGTTGAGCAAGCGACGATTGGTCGAGAGCAAATTCGCTATCAACTTAAAGAAGGTGCAACATCTGAATCCCAAGAGTCTCGTAGTTTCGAGACAACCGCTGTTCCCCAAGATCAGAAATTAGTCGAAATTTTACGACAGCATAATGTAGAGTTTACCGGCTCACTGTCTGACACCGATGACGGAGGCATCTTAGGTTGGCTGTTCATGCTGTTTTTATTCTTCGGCTTTTGGATATGGCTATTGCGCCGTGCGGCGGCGGGAGGAGGTGCTGGGGGACCAGCCGCTCTCAATGTGGGCAAAAGTAAAGCCCGTATTTATTCGGAAGGTAAAACAGGTGTCAAGTTTGACGATGTAGCCGGAGTTGATGAAGCCAAAGCCGAACTGCAAGAAGTCATCGACTTTCTCAAGAATTCCCAAAAATACACCCGCTTGGGTGCCAAATTTCCCAAAGGAATTTTACTCATTGGTCCTCCGGGGACAGGCAAAACCTTATTAGCCAGAGCCGTTGCCGGTGAAGCCAATGTTCCCTTTTTCAGTCTCTCCGGTTCCGAGTTTATTGAATTATTCGTCGGGGTTGGTGCGTCTCGTGTACGCGATTTGTTTAAGCAGGCAAAAGAAAATGCCCCTTGTATTGTCTTTATTGACGAATTAGACGCCTTAGGAAAATCCCGTGGGGGTGGTAATTCAATGGTTGGTGGCAGCAATGATGAACGGGAACAAACCCTGAACCAACTCTTAAATGAGATGGATGGGTTTGAGCCGAATATCGGTATCATTCTGATTGCCGCCACCAACCGTCCCGAAGTCCTCGACCCAGCACTTCAGCGTCCGGGGCGTTTTGACCGACAGGTTGTCGTAGACCGTCCAGATAAGATTGGACGCAAGGCAATTTTAGCGGTGCATGTTCCCAATGTGAAACTAGCCGACGATGTGGACTTAGAGAAGCTGGCGATTCGGACTCCCGGTTTTGCTGGGGCTGATTTAGCCAACTTAGTTAATGAAGCGGCGCTACTGGCAGCACGTCAAGACCAGGATACCGTGACCATGGCAGATTTTAATGAAGCGATTGAGCGAGTCATCGCTGGATTGAAGAAAAAATCGCGTGTGCTGACGGATACCGAGAAAAAGACAGTAGCGTATCACGAAACGGGTCATGCCTTAGTCGGTTCCCTGATACCGGGCGCAGGTACTGTCGAGAAAATATCGATTGTACCCCGTGGTGTTGGTGCCTTAGGCTACACCTTGCAACTACCAGAAGAAGACCGCTTTTTAGTCGGTGAAGATGAAATTCGCGGTCGCATTGCGATTATGCTAGCGGGACGTTCAGCCGAAGAGTTAATATTTGGCAAAGTCTCGACGGGTGCTAGTGATGACATCCAGAAGGCGACAGATATGGCAGAACGGTTTGTCACCATCTATGGCATGAGTGATAAACTTGGACCCATCGCCTTTGACAAGCCCCAATCTCAGTTCCTAGCTGGAATGGGCAGTCCGCGTCGTTCAGTCAGTCCCCAAGTCGCCGAAGCGATTGACCAAGAAGTGAAAGCGATGGTGGATGGTGCCCACCAAATGGCACTTAAGATTCTTGACGATAATCGAGAGATTTTGGAACAAACTGCCCAAGTGTTGCTCCAAGAAGAAGTCTTAGAAGCCCAAGCCCTTCTGGAAAAGTTAGATCAGATGCAGCGACCTAAGGGACTTGATGAATGGTTACGAACCGGGAAACTGCCTGAACATCAGGAATTATTACCGACTATGAATTAGGATTTGGTTACGTCTCTACAAATTTTGTAGGGACGTTCCCTGGGAACCTCTCTACATGTATAATGTCGAAGGTCATCGAATAATTTTCGTTGACATCAAACAAGGCTTAGCATCATGATTCTTAAAATGAATGTCGCTGACTTAAGCTGGGTTCGTAGTAGGCACTTTAGTGCCAGAAGCGCTAAAGCGCTGACTACCAACATTTCTTTTAAACGTCTGGCAGCAGCAATGGGTTTAACCCTACTGAGTTGGACGCTACCCGCGAAAGCGCAACCCTTATCGGAGCAACAACTTCCCTCCAGTATTGATCAACTCACCAATCCGGCACAACTCCGACGATTTCAACAACGCCTCCAGCGAGAACAGCCCCTTTTGTATTTATTTTTACAGTTAGAATCGGCTCAAACTGAAAACTTGCAACAGAAAGCCGAACAAGAAATTCGACAAACGTTGCAACAGCCGCCATCGCTACAACAGCAATTATTCCAGCGACAAATACGAGAACCCTTGGAACTGGATGACTTGTAAATGTTTTATATCGCCGCCTACTTAGACTGATATGTTTTGTCAAGTAAAACTATATTGAATGTGATAAGTTTAAATCTAATTTTATAATTGGATTTAATTTGCAGTTAGGCTTCAGTTTCCCTCATGGCTTCTGACAATTAAGGGTTTGGCTTTCTCTAAACCCTCTAAATTCTTAATTGTCAATTCTAAGTCACCCGTCCCCCAATGTCCAATTCCTCGCATATCTCGACTGAATCCTTCTTCTATTTGTACGGTGTCGGGATCTAGTTTGAGGTAAACGACTAGACAGTGAGTGTTGGTTAGCACGACTACACAAGCAAAGTTTTTTAACCGTTAGGGCTAAAGCCCTTACTACAAGCCGAATCTAATCCATCAAATTAGGTGTGCCACGTCACTACTTGACGATCGCGCCAAATTCTGCCAGTACCCGTGCGTGGTTTCGCAGTAACCCCAATAGGTTCAGCCGATTGCGGCGAATCTCTGGATTTTCGTCCATCACCATCACCCCGGCTTCTTTATCATCAAAGAAGGTACTCACAATTGGCGTCACCTCTGCCAAGGCATCAACAATTTGCTGATAATTGCGCTCTTTTTGTGCCGTTTGAGTGCGGGGCACTAATGCAACTAATGCTTCATAAAAAGCAGGTTCACTCGATTTTTCAAATAAATCGGGATGCACAACTGCTTTGGGATCTAACTGTTGGAAATCTAAATCTCCTTGCATCGATAACCGCGCCGAACGGTTCACGGTTTCATAGATTTCATCCAGCTTGCCGTTCTTCCGAATTCCTTGCAAGAACAAAGCGCGATCGCGAACATCTAACACGTCTTTTAATGCCCGTTGCGTATACTCCTGATCATTCTCACCCAAAACCGCATTTACCAAGTCATAATCAATCATCTGTTCGTCTTGCAGCAAGGTGCGAATCCGTTGAATGAAAAACTCTTGCAAAACTTCAACGGGCGATGATTTCTCAGAATAGGTGGCGACAAAATCGGCAGAAACATCCTGCAATAGCTGATCTAAATTAATCCCTAAATTCCCTTCCCAGGTAATATTAACTACAGCATTTGCTGCACGGCGCAAGGCAAAGGGGTCAGAGGAACCTGTGGGAATCATGCCTAAGCCAAAGATACTCACTAATGTATCTAAGCGATCTGCCAATCCCACCACTTGACCGATTAACGTTTCCGGTAACTTGTCCCCTGCACCTCTGGGTAAATAATGCTCAAAAATCGCCGTAGCTACCGCCTCAGATTCACCACTCGCCACCGCATACTTTTGTCCGATTACACCCTGTAATTCAGGAAACTCGTAGACCATTTGGGTGACAAGATCCGCTTTACAAAGGGCGGCGGCGCGAATAATATCTGTCCACTGCGTCTGTGACACTGCCAATTGCTCTGCAATCCGGGATGCGGTTTTTTCGATGCGCCCGACTTTCTGACGCATTGACCCTAATTCATCTTGGAAGGTTACAGTTTCTAATTTGGGTAAATAACTCTCTAGGGGTGAGGCTAAATCTGTTTTATAGAAATACTCGCCATCCGCTAAACGGGCGCGAATCACTCGTTCATTTCCGGCGGCGATAATCTCAGATTTTGCCGGATCACCATTGGACAAGGTAATAAAATGAGGCAGTAATTCAGTCGCTGTTTCATCCTTGAATACTGGGAAATAGCGCTGATGCGTTACCATTACCGTTTTCACCACCTCTGGCGGTAAGATTAAGTATTCTGCATCAAATTTGCCGACAATGGCGGTGGGATATTCGACTAAATCCGTGACTTCATCCCATAGTTCCTCATAGAGTAGGGTATGACCGTTGAGTTTTTGTGCGGCTGACTGAACTTGGTCTTGGATGATCTGCTTACGGCGATCGCGTTCTACAATCACAAAGGCGGATTCTAAGGATTTTACATAGTCCTCAGCTTTGGCAAGGGTTACCGATTCTGGGTGTAAGATACGGTGTCCACGAGATAGGCGATCGCTGATTATCGTTTCCGAACCATTCACTAATTCAATTGGCAACACCGTATCATCCAGCAGCGCCACCAACCAGCGAATTGGGCGAGAAAACTTCAAGTCTCCATCCCCCCAACACATAAACCGCTTTCCTTCTAAGCCAAAAATCCACTGGGGGATGACTTCGGGGAGAATTTCAATCGCTGAACGACCGATGATTTTCTTGACAACAAAGACAAATTCCCCTTTCTTTGTCTCTCGGATTTCCAGATCATCAAGGCTAACGCCCTGTTTACGGGCAAACCCTTCGGCGGCTTTGGTGGGTTTCCCGTCTTTAAATGCAGCTTTGACAGGTGGACCCTTAACTTCCTCTTCGCGATCGGGTTGTTGACGGGGTAATCCCTGAATCAGTACCGCTAGACGGCGGGGTGTGCCGTACACTTGGATACTGTCAGGAGTCAGTAGGTATTGATCAAGGCTTTGTGACAGGCGCGACTGCCATTGTTTAATCGCACTCTCGACGAAATTTGCAGGTAATTCTTCTGTACCGACTTCCAATAAGAATGTGGACATAATGCGATCGCGCTTCGTGGACAAGGGTTGGGTGTGAATAGGATGAACAGCTAGCAGAGTATAGTGGCTGCCAGTTTTCCTAGTTTAACCCTATTCTTGACCTGACTTGTCACGGTATGTGGTGCAACGTGAGTGTTAAGTGTGTAGGGGCGGGTTTCACTACTATCTTTTGTGGTGCGTTACGCTTACGCTAACGCACCCTACACCCGCCCCGACTCAGGTTTATAGACTTCGCGTGAAACGTTAGATTCTTGACATCCTCACCGTTAGGAGTTTGGCAACCAAACCCCTACCCTAGAACCTAGGTGGTAACATCTGCATCACTGCGATGCTCAAATTCGGAAACTGTAATGGAGAAATCCGATCATTTTCCGCTAGGATTACCTCTCGCTGATACCCTTGTGGAGTCGGTTCTCGAAAAACGTGCAGTTGACGTTGCTTGAGGTTTAGCACCCAATACTCTTGAATGTCCGAGTTGGCATAATCATTTGCCTTGATACCGCAGTCTGTATTGAGTGTCCTATCGGCAACTTCAATAATCAGATAGATTTCTGAGGGGTGAGGGTGATGATCAATGTAGCGTAAAACATCGGGCATAACCACCGCCACATCAGGTTCCGGTTCTGAGCGATCGCTTAATGTTACGGGAAGTTGCGTCCTGACTAGCACTTGTTGTCTTAAGTTATCTTCTAACAGCAATCGGGTTAGGGTAATGGCTGTCGCATGGGGTGTTCCTTGGGGACTCATTTTTCGGATAATCTGTCCGGCTATTAATTCGACGGGTTGATCAGGTGATAAAATGCCCACTTCTACCATCCGGTGATAGTCTTCAACTGTCCACAGGTATAGGGGGATTTGGGTTTCCTGTTGGTTGATTGGCATCAGTTTTAAGTAGGTAGAGACTGTTAAAGTTAACGGTGGTAATCGTCATTCGTCATAAGCTGTTCGGCATTTAAACCTTAATATCAATAATGGCGCAATCCTTGTAGTGCGTTTAGCGAAGCCATGCCGCAGGCTTTAGCGAAGCCATGCCGCAGGCTTTGCATCTTGCTCGCTACTAATACCCAATTTAAATGCATGACAGCTTACTCAAGGGAGCGCCAAGCAAGCTACGTTTATGTAAGGATTTGAGTTGGGTTTGCATAACTTAATATGGTTGAATTTATTTTCACCAATCTACTTATCAGTTTAAGACGAAGCCTTCTCGTACTTTAGAGGAGAACCCGAAAGGTGGAGTAACCTCACACGAGGAAGACAAATACACAATAGCGAGCGAGACGCTCGCACTACAACCATTCCCTGTTCGCTATTCCCTGTTCCCTCGTCTCATAATTTTATCCGACGACTTACAGGTAAGATAACAGCTAAACCTGTTTCTTTGCGGGGGTCGATTGAGGTTATGTGGGCAACACTGAGAAAACAACTCTGGCAATGGCGGGGTGTGTTTATTGCGGCTCCGACTGTAGCGGGAATCGTCATCGGGTTACGCTGGGCGGGATGGCTGCAAGAACTGGAACTCGCCGCTCTGGATCAATTTTTTCGCTGGCGTCCCCCTGAAGCGGTGGACTCGCGGATTGTGATTGTTGAAATTAATGAGCAGGATATCCAAAAACTCGGCAAGTGGCCCCCCTCAGATCGGACACTTGCCCAATTACTAAAAATACTCAAACAACAACAACCCAGAGCCATTGGTTTGGATCTGTATCGCGATTTACCTGTAGAACCTGGGTATCAGGAATTGGTTGAGGTATTTCAATCGACTCCGAATTTGATTGGCATTCGTAAGGTAGCCGGAGATGGGTCGGGAACGGCAGTTAATCCACCACCAGTATTGAACGAATTGGGTCAGATTGGCGCGAATGATTTGGTTGTGGATAGTGATGGTAAAGTTCGTCGCAGTTTACTGTCTCTGGGAACTCCATCGGGGGACATTATCCCTAGTTTTAGCACGATGTTAGCGTTGACTTATTTAGAGGCAGAAGGGATTACGCTTGAGCAAGTCGATGAGGCGGGAACTCAGTATCGGTTGGGTCAAGCTATTTTTACTCGTTTCAATCAGCATGATGGGGGCTATGTCCGGACAGATGCGGGTGGATTTCAGATCATCTCTAATTTTCGCAATCTCAGGCAAGGGTTTGAGTCGGTTTCGATTTCGGATGTCCTAGAGGGAACAATACCAAAAGATTGGGGACGCGATGCCTCCGGCGCTGCTTTGGCAGGACGCATTGTCTTGATTGGAGTCACCGCTGAAAGTGTTGCTGATCACTTTTTCACCCCCTATAGTCGCGGGTTGGTGAATCAATCAACGGGGGTGGAAATTCATGCAGATGTGGTGAGTCAGATACTGAGTGCGGCGTTAGAAGGGCGTCCGCTGATTCAGGTTTGGTCGGAACCCTGGGAAATCCTGTGGATCGTAGCTTGGACGGTAGTCGGGGCGATATTGACCTGGAGACAACGTTATCGGGGGGGTGTGACTGGGCGATCGCCTGTTAAGGTGGTGAGTCTGATTTTAGTGGGCGGTAGCTTGGTTGGCGGCTGTTACTGGGCGTTTTTGCAGGGGTGGTGGATTCCCGTGATACCGCCGATTCTGGGGTTAACGGGGTCTGCGATCGCGATTATCGGGTATGTGGCTTACGGTGCGGATCAGATGCGCCGCATATTTGGTCGCTATGTCACGGATGCAGTGGTGGCGAATTTGCTGGAGACGCCTCAAGGATTGCAGTTAGGTGGAGAAAACCGCCAGGTTACGGTTTTATTTTCCGATTTAAGGGGATTTTCAGCAATTTCCCAACGAATGTCGCCGAAGACAGGCATGATAGTCATTAACCATTACTTGCAAGTGATGACGGATGTGATTGATCACTATCAGGGTGTGATTAGTGAGATTATGGGTGATGGGATGCTGGTTATATTTGGTGCGCCGATTGAGCGAGAGGACGATTGCCAACGCGCGATCGCTTGTGGGATTGCGATGCAATTGGCGATGGCGGATGTTAATCAGTACAATGATACCCTAGATTTGCCAACCTTAGAAATGGGGATTGGCATTCATGGGGGAGATGTATTAGCGGGGAATATTGGGTCACAAAAACGGGCAAAGTATGCGATTGTTGGTAATCCGGTTAACTTGGCGTCTCGGATTGAATCCTATACCGTTGGTGGACAAATTTTAATTTCTGAGTATCTGTTTAAACAGGTGGGTTCACTTCTCAGGGTTGATAGGAAATTTAAAGTTCACCCGAAAGGCTTTTGTGAACTGATTATGGTTTATGAGATTGGTGGGATTGGCGGTCAGTTTAATTTATTTTTGCCGAAATCAGACTCAAATTTTGTCGTCTTAGTGAAGGAAATTAAAATCCAGTACACGGTTTTAGAGGGGAAGTATTTAGGGGAAACAGTCGGTCACGGGGCGATTTTAAAATTATCGACTCATGGGGCTGAGATTCACACCCAAAAGTCTGTAGAATTGTTCAGTAACCTCAAGATTAACTTAGTCACAGGAACCCACAAGGCAAAGGAATTAGGAGATATTTACGCGAAAGTTGTTGAGAAATCGGTAGATAATCCCAGATGTTTCAGTATTCGGTTTACTGGGATTACTCCTGAAATCGCAGCGATGTTTTATTATTTGCGTCAGTTTTCTTCAGATTGACTAATCTATATTTTATTATCTTCAATGTTTGTCAGGGTGTCCTCTTCGCAACCCACCAAATCATTGCGAAATTGTAGGGTGCGTTACGCTTCGCTAACGCACCATTTATAGCCGTTGTCTATTCTCTATGCCCTATTCCCTATTCCCACCACAAGACTTATTCAGCAGCCTCTAAAGAAAGAATCAGCAATCCTGTCAATTGTAGAGACGTAGCATGAGGAGTCTCTACGGGGCAGAAACCTGACAATTGACCGAATTTTGCCAACCGCCGTGAGGCGTTCCATTGGGAACATTAGCCGTCAACACCACATTACCTTCAGCATCAATAATCCAACCTTGAGCTTCAATAATCTGTTTGGGAGGATGAGAAATAGAAGAATTCTCCTCGTCCGCTGGTTCTTTTATTTCCTCATCTTCCTCCCTGGGTATCACCGTACCAAAATCATCTTGTACCCAGTCAGGACTAACTAAATCCGTCGGGTTTTCCGGTAAACCTCCCCGTCCCGTGACCATAAATTGATTCTGACGATTACTAGGGGCACAAGTCCGATTAATTTGTCCAGAGGGGTCAATAAAAGTGCTAGGTAATTGAATCAGACCTCGACTGGGATCAAGGGGTACATTGGTTATGACTTGACCCGGATTGCCAAACTGAGAACTGGCATCAATATCGTTAGTCCGATTGCCGGGAATAGCTGGACGTTCCTCAATGCCAAAAATGCCTTCACCCGTGATAATAATGCGACCCCCATCACCCCGTTCAGCACTAGCAATAATATCACTGCCGTTGACACCTTCTGGGGGTAGGACTAACAGAAAAAGGGTGTTAATGTCGATATTACCGCCATTGGCATCACCAGAGGCTTTGGCAGAAATCAAGCTGTCATCCCTCATGAGTAATATGTCTAAGCCGTCCAAACTGATATTCGCCCCAGCTTCTACACCACTGGTTCCGGTTTCCGCCGTAAGTTGACCGTCATCAAGAACCAGGGAGTTTGCCCAAATCGTCAAATTTCCGGCTCGTCCCGATGAACTACTCACAGTTACAGATGACCCATCTTCGACAGACATCTGAGAGGTTTTCACAGTTAAATCACCGGCTGTGCCACCTTGAATCGCTTCTACAGATAGGCGACTATCATGACTCACTTGCACCGAATTAGCCGGATGGGAGTTAGAATTAATTCTTAAATTTCCAGCTGCACCTGTTTGAGTTGAAGCCGAAATTGCACTATTCTGGCTAACACTCAAGGTATCCAAGCCTTCTAGGGTAATACCCTCACTCCGACTGGAGATATTGGATGCTAGTATCTGTGCATTATTTTCCAGAGTCAATTGTTGAGTGTTTAAGATAATATCTCCAGCAGCACCTGTCGCCGTGGCATTAGCACGGATGGAACTATCCTCAATCAATTGGATAAAATCTGTAGCAGAAATTCTTACCCCTCCAGCCATACCCGTACTTTGGGTTTCGGCAGAAATTTGAGCGCCATTAGTGGCGGTTACAGAGTCACTCTCAATGTCTACTCCTCCAGAATTCCCCTTAGCTCCTGGCTGCACTGTACTAAAAATACTACTGCCGAATCCTTGGCTATCTTCCCCATCCAATAGAATACTATCCGTTGCCCGAATTACGACCTGACCAGCATCTCCTTCTCCAAAGGTCGAGGCATCAATTAGTGCGCCATTGGTTGCGGTTAAAGAGCCAGTCTCAATGTCCACACCCCCAGAATTTCCCTTGGCTCCTGATTCCACTGTACTAAAAACACCACTGGAGAATACTTGACTAGATTCCCCATCCAATAAAAGGCTATCCATTACCCGAATTTCTATCTGACCCGCATCTCCTTCTCCTCCCGTACTGGCAGTAATTTGAGCGCCATTAGTTGCACTTAAAAAGCCAGTCTCAATGTCTACACCCCTAGAATTTCCCTTAGCTCCTAATTCCACTGTACTAAAAACACCACTGAGAAATCCTTGACGAGATTCCCCATCTAATAAGAGGCTATCTGTTGCCCGAATTTCTATCTGACCCGCATCTCCTTCTCCTCCCGTACTGGCAGTAATTTGAGCGCCGTTAGTCGCACTTAAAAAGCCAGTCTCGATGTTCACACCCCCAGAATTTCCCTTAGCTCCTGGTAATACTTGACTAGCAACACCACTAGGTAATCCTTGACGAGATTCCCCATCCAATAAGAGGCTATCCGTTGCCTGAATTTCTATCTGACCCGCATTTCCTTCTCCCAAGGTCGAGGCAATAATTAGTGCGCCATTGGTAGCGGTTAAAGAGCCAGTCTCAATTTCTACTCCTCCAGAATTCCCCTTGGCTCCTGATTCCACTTGACTAAAAATGCCACTGATGTCTCCTTGACGAGATTCCCCATCCAATAAGAGGCTATCCGTTACCTGAATTTCTATCTGACCCGCATTTCCTTCTCCAAAGGTCGAGGCATCAATTAGTGCGCCATTGGTAGCGGTTAAAGAGCCAGTTTCAATGTCCACACCCCCAGAATTTCCCTTGGCTCCATCTTCCACTCGACTCAAAACACCACTGAGAAATCCTTGACTAGATTCCCCATCCAACAAGAGGCTATCTATTGCCCAAATTTCTATCTGACCCGCATTTCCTCCTCCAAAAGTCGAGGTAATAATTCGTGCACCATTGGTTGCAGTTAAAGTGCCAGTCTCAATATCCACACCCCCAGAATTTCCCTTGGCTCCTGAGAACACTGTACTCAAAACACCACTAGGTAATCCTTGACTATCTTCCCCATCCAATAAAAAGCTATCTGTTACCTGAATTACTATCTGACCCGCATCTCCTTCTCCCCAGGTCGAAGCATCAATTATAGCGCCATTGTTTAAAGTTAAAGTGCCAGTATCAATGTCTACTCCTCCAGAATTTCCCTTAGCTCCCGGCTGTACGGTACTAAAAATACTACTGCCGAATCCTTGACTAAATTCCCCATCCAATAAGAGGCTATCGGTTGCCCGAATTACCACCTGACCCGCATCTCCTTCTCCCCAGGTCGAAGCATCAATTATAGCGCCATTACTTAAAGTTAAAGAACCACTCTCAATGTCCACGCCCCCTGAATTGCCTTTAGCTCCTGATTCCACTCGACTAACAACACCACTGAGAAATCCTTGACGGCTTTCCCCATTCAATAAGAGACTATCGGTTACCCGAATGACCATCTGACCTGCATTTCCTTCTCCTTCAGTACTAGCATCAATTAGAGCGCCATTAGTTGCAGTTAAAGATCTACTTTCAATTTCTATTCCTCCAGAATTTCCCTTAGCTTCTGATTCCACTCGACTCAAAACACTACTGGGTAATCCTTGACTATTTTCTCCATCCAGCAAGAGGCTATCGGTCACCCGAATTACCACCTGACCCGCATCTCCTTCTCCAAGAATAGAAGCAGAAATTTTTGCCCCATTAGTTACAGTTAAAGAGCCAGTTTCAATATCCACACCCCCAGAATTACCCATAGCTCCTGATTCCACTTGACTCACAACACTACTGGGTAATCCTTGACTATTTTCTCCATCCAGCAAGAGGCTATCGGTCACCCGAATTACCACCTGACCCGCATCTCTTTCTCCAAAGGTAAAGGCATTAATTCGACCGCCATTAGTAACGATTAAAGAGCCACTTTCAATGTCCACATCGCCAGAATTACCCTTGGCTCCTGGCTGGACTGTACTCAAAATACCACTGGGTAATCCTCGACTATCTTCTCCATCAATTAAAAGGCTATCTGTTAGAATGACAACCTGACCGACATTTCCTTCTCCAAAAGTAGAAGCATTAATTCGACCGCCATTAGTAGCGGTTAAAGAACCACTCTCAATGTCTACTCCTCCAGAATTTCCCTTGGCTCCTGATTCCACTCGACTAAAAACACTACTGCCGAAGCCTTGACTATCTTCCCCATCCAATAAGAGGCTATCCGTTACTCGAATGATAACCTGGCCAGCATCTCCTTCTCCTTCAGTGCTGGTATTAATTAGAGCGCCATTACTTAAACTTAAAGAGCCAGTCTCAATTTCTACTCCTCCAGAATTTCCCATAGCTCCTGATTTCACTCGACTAAAAATTCCACTCACAAATCCTTGACTATCTTCCCCATCCAATAAGAGGCTATCCGTTGCCCGAATTACGACCTGACCCACATTTCCTTCTCCCCAGGTAGAGGCGTCAATTCTAGCGCCATTCGTTAGAGAAACTGAGGAAGTTGCAATCCTGATATCTCCTCCGCTTCCTGTGGCTCCATTTTCAACATTATTACCAATCACCCCTTCGGCTAAAGCCACGGTTCCAGTTGCATCAATGGTAATATCCCCCGCTTGAGCATCTACTGAACCCAAACCTGAAGCGATTCCAGCCGTCAATTGACTAAATTTTGAATTGGAATTGTACTTACCCACCCCAATTACATAAGTGCCAGGCGTATCAAAATTAAAACTTATATAGGAATCTGCTATGCTGATGCTACCGTCGGCTCCCTGAGTAGTGGGTGCATCATCATTACTTGCCAGTAACCCTCCCTGAGCATCAAACAAAAAAATCTCTGTGTCTAAGCTACCTGCTCCACCCGTATCGCCTTGGTCAATATCAAAGATACCCCGACTCCCAGCCGTTTCCACCGTAAATGAGTAGTAGTCAAATGTTCCATCTCCTGTACCGGAAATCGAGACAAATGGAATTGTCGTCGAAGATTCAATATTAGGATTAGTCGCGAGTGAGAACGAACCATCAAGGCTTTGCGCTCGATGAATTGAGTTATTGGGTTCAGTTTCTTGGCTCGGATTCTGGGAATCTATTGCCTGATTTTCAATCGAAATGTGCAGCGTATAAGTTTCCCCTAAATCAGGTTGGTTGCCGACAATACTGCTACCGATGGTTAAATCTCTGGCATAAATGACAATATCACCACCATCGACTCCTACCACATCGATAGTACTACCAAAAATTGCTATATCCGTCCGCGCCAAATCCTCTGGAAAATCTAATCTTAAATTCCCCTTATCAACTGTTAATCCTACCTCTCCTGGTGCGCCGACTCCCGCTAATTCCACTCGACCACCGGGAGCAGTTAAACTGCCACCATCGATTAATAGTTCCCCCGTTGAAGTCAAAGAAGGGGCAACATTTCCCCCCACAAGTAACAAAGTTTCCCCCGACGGTACAGATAGAGAACCTCTCACCTCAATCGAACTCACTCCTTGAGCCGCCAATTGATTAAAGAAAAGCACATCTGGGTTAACCGTGAGTAAAGGCGGAGCCTCTGGATCAGTTGCACTAAAAATACCTTGATTCCCAAAACCAATGGCATTCGCTGTAGATGCGACAAAAGAACCGCCAACATTTAACCGAGCATTCTCACCAAAAATAATCCCATTCGGATTAATTAAAAACAGATTAGCTGTGCCATTTGCCAGAATCAACCCATCGATATTCGATAGATTATCACCCGTTACCCGACTCAAAATGTTCTCAATATTCAAGCCATTATTAAAAAATGCTACATTTCCTGTCGGTACGGAAAAATCTTCAAAACTATGGAACAGATTAACTCCCTGTATTTCCGTTCCTCCTGTAATTAGGTGAACCGGAATCCCCGTCACCTGAAATGTATCGACCTGAGAATTAACCGGAAGTGTATTATCGGGGACAATTTGAGCCGATGCTATTGTGACATTTGTCCAAAAGCTGAGAGTCACGCTGCTAATCAAAAAGCGGTTGATTAAATGTTGCATGGTTTTTTCCCTGATAGTTGCGGTTTTTATTGCGGGAAATAAATTTTTTCGTCAACCCTGTGCCTTAACTGGGTCGAAGGTTACGTCACTTTTTATTCTTCTCTATCATTTCTACCCTCGGCTTGGTTTTCACCAATATGTATGTCTTCAAAAGTTGATATCAAAGGTGCATTAATAATGTCTTCCAACTCAGCATACTCCAGCAAATTTTCCCATGCCGATACCACATCTGGATTATTGGGTTTGCTTTGACGAAGCGCCGCTAGATTAACGACTGCATTCTGCCAAATCCCAGCCTCAGCATACACCGCCACTTTATCCAGATCTTCTACTGAGTCTAATGAAAGTGTTAGGCTTGAATCCATTGAGATGCGGCGGATTAATCCCTCGACCAAGGGATCGTTAGGATCACCAGCTTGACAAGTCATCGACACCAACCATTTATAATCCTTACCGATGTCCAATGGGGGTGCATTTTCAGGTACACTAATACTATAAATTCCTGGAGTTTCTGTTAAATTTAGTCTCACTGTTTCACCAATTTGCTGATTTTGGTTATCTTCCACTCTCAATTCTAGGAAGTTAGCAGAGGTGGGAGGAACATAAACCAGAAATGTCGGTTGCTCTGAGACCGTTAACTGAAAATTAACTCCAACCGGGGATGGCTCTGATTCCTGAAACTCTGGGTTCACTAAAACCGTTGGTACAAGTACTGTTAGAGAGTGAGATACTGTAGCATCATCTTCAATACTTTGATCCTGAAAACATCGTCCATCATTGCGCTTTCCTGCACCTGTGGTGATCTCCGGTGCAGGTTGGTCAGGGTTGGGTTGAAAAATTACTCGTTTTGATTTAATGTAAGAGGGTATTTCGATCTGTGCTTGTGTAATTAGGTAAAAATTAGGAATTATCCCTAGTTCTAATAACACTGATGCTGACAGAATGGTGATATACCGAGAGAGTTTTGTACAAACCATGATCCTCTCCTAATCATAATTAATGAACTCACATCGCATATTTTAAGGCATTTTTGCGTTGAATGATTACAACGCTATAACACCAGATTTATAATCAGACTATCTACTTCAAATCTACCCCACTAGAATAATACGACACCCAAATTACCATTGTTATTTTCCATTTTTTACTCCTTACTTTCCTAAAAGGTATAGTTTTTACTTTTTGCAACCACTAACTTTGGTTACTGAACTGATGCTTTAGTAACGTATTACCGAAGTTTAAAATCAGTTAATAGCTATACAAAATCTATCAAGACCCTAGATTACCCGCATTTAGATGGTAATCTTGGCTCAGTTGCTCTGTTGATTAAAAAGATAATCGCTGCCTCTATTAAATAATACCTTAGCCCTGTTTCCGTTCAAAAAAATCTCAAAATTTCTTCTAAAAAAATTGAACTTTGACACAAAGCCTTACAAAATGAAATAAATTATTTCTCGGTGAAAGGATTTAAGTTAACATATTCAAAGCCAATTACCCAGCAACACAAACGGTGCCCAATAGTAAGGATGTCTGAATCTCGACTGCTGCAATAGCGCCAACTGAGCCTGACGCAACGCTTCCGCCTTGGTGACATTGGCTTGTGCCAATTCCTGATAAAATTTCACCATCAACATCGCCGTAGACTGATCATCCACTGACCATAACGTCGCCAACGTACTCCGCGCCCCCGATCGCACCGCGACTCCCGCTATTCCTAACGCCGCCCGTTTGTCACCTGCGGCGGTTTGACAAGCGCTCAATACCAGCAATTCCAAGGGTTGACGTTCCCTCTCCTCCCGCACCTGGAGAACTTCCCCTAACTCTTTCACATTGACGCGATCGTCCCACGCCAAAATAAAGGTATCTTCAGCATCAGAACTAAACTGACCATGAGTGGCTAAATGAACCACTGGAAATGGCGCAGCGCTAATCTCTTCTTGCAACGCCGCGCTAGTAAATTGCTGATTCAGCAACACCTGCGCCGGAATCTCCGCCTGAATCTGCTGCACCTCCGACTCCACACCCGGTAGCGCGGGAAAGTTCTGCTTGGCTTCACTCAATCCGCCAACTAACACCTTAATTGGAGTACGGCTTAACGGTTGGGGTTCCAGGATTTGTAGACTTGGAGTCAGGGCGACACTATATTTTTCAATCAGATAGTTTTCACCATCATATAATGCTGCCATGGGCAGGCTTTTCAGGGAACCATCTAAAGCAAATACTAAAGTTTTAATCTCAGATGCGGCTAACTCCGTCTCAATCGGTTGCACCAACCAATCGTACAATTGAGAAAACAGAGGTAATCGTTCGCGATCGCTTGCTACTCGTCGCAGAGAACGGCGGGTTTGAGCCAGAACCGTTTCTACTTCTGTCTCAGATATATTAGTCGCGTAATGTCGTAGCGGTTGATTGGCGATCGCGATAATCACCTCTACTCGATCCGGTAAAATAATCGGATAAATTACCGCCGCATTCCCATCAACTTGGTCAACCGGTTCCGGTTGCGCCGTCAAACAAGCTTCACGGAAGAAATTATCTAATTCGGCTAACTGTAGCGATTCAATTACCTCACGGGCTTGAACTAAATTCTTCTGGCTAATCCCTTGATCACCCGGTTGCAACAATAAGCTAACAAGTTGGCGATAAATTGGTTCTACACTCTCTCGAAATGAGAACTGTAATTCTAAATTTGTCGCCACTAAATCATTCCGTAGGGAATTGAGAGAATGAATCGCTTCTTGATAAGCAGCAACAGCGCTAGGATAAGCAGAATTATCGGCAATCCCTCGGTCTATCTGAGCTTTCAGCAGTCGTCCTAACTGCCATTGCCACAAATAAGCAATATCAGGAGAATTGACCGATTGCGTCAAAAGTAACGCCTGTTCGGTTAGCGTTTTTGCTTCCGACCATTGTTGAATATACTCGTAAATCTGACCCAAATAACCCAAAGCGTAAGATTCCGCCCGTTTGTCTCCTAACTCTTTGGCTTGCTCAATTCCTGTGGTTAGAATTTGAGCCACCGTTTGTGGGTTCAGGGTGGGTTTAGTTACGTTAGCGGTTTTCTCTGGAAGGTTATTAGTTAAATCCACCCCTAGGATGGGGAATGGGGCGGGTTTAGTTACGTTAGCGGTTTTCTCTGAAAGGTTATTAGTTAAACCCGCCCCTACAATTCCGGCTTGCTGACGCCACAGTTTGAGGAAACTTTGGCTAAAATTAATTCGAGCATAAATGCTGCTACGATTTATGGGTAAATTAGCAAATTTTGACTGTATTTTCTCGGCTAATTTTTCCGCGTCTTCCCAATTTTCTAGTTCTATGAATAAACGCAGTTGGTTTAACTGTGCCTGTAGGGTTGTCGTGGCTGAAGTTGAAGACGCGATCGCCTGTTGATAAAACTCAATTGCCGCCTTCAATTCTCCCTGACTGTACGCCGTATTCCCCAAGCTCAAAAACGCCGCCGGAATCCCTGAAGATAAGTCTAACTCTTGGGCAATAGTTAAACTTTCCTGCAACACTGTCTCCGATTCTCCCAAGTCACCCACCAAGCGCAACGTATCACCAAAACTCAATAATCCAGCCGCCTTTATCGCCGAATCTGGCTGATTTTGCAGCAGTTGGTTCACCTGTTCTAAAGTCGTCCTAACTCGCGGATAAAACCCCAAAACTCGCAAGGCTTGCGCCTGATTCATCAAGCTACGCACCACCCCAATGTCATCGCCCACCTGCTGATAGGTTTCTGTCGCCTCCTCCCACGTCTTCAGCGCCTGTTCCGGTTGTCCCTGTGCCAATTGCAGCTTCCCCTGCGTATTCAGCACCTGCGCCAAAATCCTCGTGCGATCGCGACTAGCTGTTTCAGTTTGCAAAAGGTGTAAACTCTTCTCAATTGCCTGATTTGCTGGCGTCCACTGTCCCAACTGCTGATAGGCGAGTGCTAAATTGCTCAGTACCATAGCTTGATTCAGGGAATCCCCTTGACTGGCAAAGAGATCGGCTGCCTGTTGCCAAGCGGTGATAGCGTGGGCAAATTCCCCCGATTTATATCGTTGTAAACCCACTTGCACCAATTCAGCCGCATTTGAGGGAGAAACCTGAACCACGGAAGTATGGGGAATCGCCGCCTTCACCTCACGGATTCCCATTCGGCTAGGGAAATCTTGCCACGCCAATGCAACCGTCAACACCGTAGTCAAACCCACTAAGCCTAGATACTTGAGGAATTGCTTGAATCGTTTTCCTGTAGCGCTCATTGGACTATCTGAAATGGAACTATAGCCGTGAATCCAACTTCAGGATACTCCGCTTCATTGCAATCTTGCACCGTTATAGCACTACGCACTCAAGTTAGGACATAAAAGAAAAATTCAAATCGCTCAATCCCTTGTCAGGCAAGCTTTTGTCTTCACTATTGCCTATTCCCTATTCCCTATTCCCTGGCGCGTAGCGCTATATCAGTCAACCTAAACCCTCCGGATAGAGGAAGAGCGATCGCGGGAAATAAATACAAGACCCACATATCGCCTAATTTTGAAATTTAAGCGATAATGTGGGTTTTACTCAGGGTTCAGCAGGGTGCATCTGCTTTTCTTAGTTTGCCTGTTCCAGCGCGGTTTTAGGTGTAGCTATGATAAAGATGGTTTGAAGAGTTTGTGAAGCATGGGGGGAGGGGGGAAATAAGGGAGATGGGGAAGCTGGGGGAGATGGGGAAGCTGGGGAAGCTGGGGAAGCTGGGAAAGATGTTAGCTGTTGGCGTTATTTCTGCCTTCTTGTACTAGGTTTAGCTGCATTATTGAGCGTCTCAAGACTTATCAGGATTGCCCACTTCCACCCTCAAAGTGATGGATTGAGGAGAGTACACATCAGCAGGATTCCCTTTTTCCGCAAAATTTGATTTATTGGATTGGATAAAAACTTCTAGGTGTAAGCGAGTGAATCACATTCCCCCTATTGATCTGGCACGACAGTATCAGCGCATTGAAAAACAAGTCAGTGCGGCTGTTCAGGAGATACTCACCTCTGGACGTTACGTGGGTGGGCTTCCGGTTCAAGGCTTTGAGGAGCAATTTGCGGCGTATATGAATACCAGCGAATGCGTCGCCTGTAACTCTGGCACAGACGCCTTGTATCTGGCGCTGCGAGCCTTACAAATTGGACAAGGGGACGAGGTGATTACCACGCCCTTCACGTTTATCGCTACGGCGGAAGTGATTACCCGGGTGGGGGCGACACCTATTTTTGTGGACATTGATCCCCAAACCTTTAATCTTGACGTTAATCAGATTGCGGCGACGATTACTCCGAAAACAAAGGCGATTCTACCCGTTCATTTGTTTGGACAGCCTGTGGATATGACGGCGATTATGGACATCGCCCAAGCGCAGGGTTTAGCGGTGATTGAAGACTGCGCTCAAGCAACGGGCGCGGAATGGGCAGGACAAAAGGTGGGTAGTATTGGACATATTGGCTGTTTTAGCTTCTTTCCCACCAAGAATCTTGGGGCTTGTGGGGATGGTGGTGCTGTGATTACCAATGACCCAACCTTGGCAGCTACAATCAGAATGTTGCGGGAACATGGAATGCGCGATCGCTACCATCACGAAGCGACAGGGATCAATAGCCGTTTAGATGCCCTACAAGCGACCATTTTACAAATCAAACTCGGTTATCTCGATCAATGGAATCAAGCACGCTCTCAGATTGCTAATCGGTATCATCAGTTATTACAACCTGTTCCAGAAATCGCCTTACCTCAAGAAACTCTAGGAAGCCATGCTGTCTGGAATCAGTACACGATTCGTCTAACTAAAAACAGTCGCAGCAGTGACTATCGAGATCACGTCCGCCAAAATCTGCAACAGATGGGCATTATTTCGATGGTTTATTACCCTCTACCGTTGCACTTGCAGTCGGTTTATCAGAGCTTAGGGTATCAAGTGGGTGATTTTCCAGTTGTTGAGCAAGTGTGTCACCAAGTTTTGTCTCTACCTATATTTCCAGAATTGTCCTTCTCCGAACAGCAGCAGGTAGTCTATGGTTTAAAAGATGGCTTGATCAGTGCGGCTGAATAACCATCGCTATCTCAATGTATTCGCGCAGGATAAACCCGTTATCGTAGTCTGGCGTGACAAGTTAAGTCACAATAAAAAATATCAGCCACCCGGTCAACGGATTAATTTTGTGCGAGTTGTTCTCGTCTACCTCACCCATATTGGTGGATTGTTGACCATCTGTTTCTTGATTCACAGATGGATACCGACTCTCAGGGAACCCCTCTGGGCGACTCTATTCTTGGCGCTGATGGTGGCAGAATGGAATCTGAGCAAAGGGCAAACTGTTGAGCCGAATCCCCCATTCCCTAGCATTAAACAAATTTGGTATCGCAGTTGCTGGCATTTGGGTTTTGTGCTAGCCGGACTCAGTTATGTCTTGCTAGCCGATGAGATCTTTATTGACCTATTTTTTGTTCCCGCTTCTATGCCACCTTGGGGACTCTTATGGCTGTTAACCCCGTTAAGTTTAACTGACATTGCCAGCCGAAGTACGCGATCGCGCCAAGGGAACAAAGAGGCTAATTCCTTTCTCAGAGCATCGTTGAGGGATTCTCAAATGAGTCTTTGGTCATCGGTAGAAGATGCTGAGTTAGACTCGGATACTACTTCTGATCAGGAGCTAAACTCAAAGCAAATCCAAGTATTTTGGTGGAGTGCGATCGCCTTATTTCTCGTCCAAGGGCTAACCCTATTCCAACCGGATATCAGTCTCATCGGTTTGGGTGTCGCCACTTTCGTGATGTTCATCAATAGCTGCTATCTCAAGCAACCCTTAGCCGCCGCGATCGCGATTGGATTTAGCCTAAGTTTTGGTGCAGTGTATCTGGCACAAGGCATTGCCGGATTATCCCCAGTGTCTTCTGCTGATTGGTATTGGGTGGGCGCGATCGCCATTTTCGGATTATGGCTGCTACGGGCTGGCTTAACGCCCCAGTCTAGCAAGCTAGCTCAATTGTACGCTCAAGCCTGCGATCGCTGGGCAATTGCTTTGTCTACTACGGAACTAGGACTACTGACGCTGCAAAGCGCCAATATGTATCTAGAATTCATTCCATCCAGTTGGCAGTACCTGACTGCATCAATGCTCATTGGTGGTGCTATTCTTTACCGATATTGGCATTCTTTTCCCAAATTCAGTATTTATGGCATTAGTTGGGCAATAGAATTGACAATCGCTAATGCTATTGTACTGCTTAATGGTTCATCCTTAATCCTCGGTGCTGCGAACATTATCCTGGCATTTATAACACTAATTCTCAACCGTTGGTGGTTTGCCCCTTTGGGTAGGGAAGACAGGGAGCATTTAGAGACGTACCATGGCACGTCTGGAAAGTGGAGAGAAAATTGGCAAGAGATACTGGAATCTTTATCCTTAGTCTATGCCATGATTGGCATTAACTTGCGCTTTTCTTATTTCACTCCCTATACAGGATTGCTCACCCTAGGTGCGGCTTTAACGGGCATTATTCTAGGGCGTCGCCGTACTCAAGCCAAAGGTATCACCTATCTTTTCCTGGCAGGTATTTCCCTTGCCTGGTACGAATTGGTAATTTATTCTCTGATTGGCATTAGTTTACGCTTTTTTTATTTCACCCCTTATACGGGGTTGCTCACCCTAGGTGCAGCTTTAATCGGTATCAGCGTAGCGTATCACCGTACTCAAGCCAAAGGTATTATCTATCTTTCTCTGGCAGGTATTTCACTGGCTTGGTATGAACTGGTAATTTATCAGATACTGCAAAGCGATGGGGGAAATCCTGGGGATGGCTTGATTATTTTAGCGTTAGTCACGGCTGTACTCTGCTGTATTTATCGTTCACTCGCCTGGTTTTTGCGGTCGCGCGATCAGGCTACATTTTTCCATATCAGCGTCACCCAAATCGAAATTACCGCCCACATTCATTGGGCAATGGGTAGTGTCTTGATGGTTATAGCGGCTGGGATGTCTGTGGGAACCCCCCCTAACCTGATGGGATTTGTTGGACTTGTTCTCAGTTTGATCCTTGCTAGTTATGCGTTTTTCCAAGGAAATTTACGAATTCAACAACGCCAGTTTTCTCCCTCATTTCCCTCATCTTCCCCATTTCTCTCATCTTCCCCATTTTTCCCAGAGTCTCACATCTGGATATACGCCGGATTAACCGAGGTTGTCGCCATTGGGATTTATGCGCGTTTGATATGGACACCGTTAAGCCTATTTGATCCGTGGCGAGCCATTATTGCAAGTCTATTCGCGATCGCTGTTTATCAAACGTCCTGGTGGCGGTGGGGATGGAATGAGCAACCTTGGCAAAGATACGCCACGATATTGCCTCTTTTGAGCATTCTAATCAATCCTCAAACCCTCTCTTCTTTTAATTTATTGGTTCTTGCAGGTTTTTATGCCTGGGTCACCAATCGCCAATCTAATTTACGTTGGACTTACTTAAGTTTATTTTTCATCGATTGGGCAATT
The DNA here is from genome assembly GCF_040220235.1 of Coleofasciculus sp. B1-GNL1-01. Lineage (NCBI taxonomy): Bacteria > Bacillati > Cyanobacteriota > Cyanophyceae > Coleofasciculales > Coleofasciculaceae > Coleofasciculus > Coleofasciculus sp. B1-GNL1-01. Next base: position 29,106 of record NZ_JAVJTO010000134.1, on the reverse strand, counting down.
TGGCGTGTTTTGCAAAGTCAGCAGGTTAATGAACCCTTAGCCTATGCTGCCGTGATTGGTTATTTTTTCCTCTACATCGCCCAAATTGATCCAGAATTAAGATTACCGCAAAAACGGAATTGGCGTCACTACATCCGCTTACTGGGTAGCGGCATAATCTGTTGGGTAGCGTTAGGGTTTCATCAAGACGTTGGACTCATTCCGGGAATTATTAGTCTGGTTGCTATTGGTGCTGGATTAGGACTGCAAGTCCGGGCATTTTTAATGGTTGGAACGATCACATTTATTTTTACAGTATTTTACCAGTTAGTCTATTTTGGTTTTCGCTACCCATTCTCTAAGTGGATTATGCTCATAATTGCTGGCATTATTTTTATCAGCATAACCGCTAACATTGTCAAGCAACGTGAGCCAATTCTTGACCTTTTTCAAGATTGGATCGATCAATGGCGAGAGTGGGAGTAGACTAGGTGGGGACAATTAAAGTTAACGGTTGAGATTAGGGAACAGGGAACAGGGAACAGGGAACAGGGAACAGGGAACAGGGAACAGGGAACAGGGAACAGGGAACAGGGAACAGGGAACAGGTAAGGTAGAATTTCGAGTTAACTTCCCCATCTTCCCCAGCTTCCCCAGCTCCCCCAGCTTCCCCATCTTCCCCAGCTTCCCCATCTTCCCCAGCTTCCCCAGCTTCCCCAGCTTCCCCCGCTCCCCCTCACCACAACACTCCCTGCAGCAGCCCCTACTTAATCTGCCATCCAGCTTCTGTCTCCTTTGCCCTCTGCCCTGGAGCCTTCTGCCTCCTGCTATAAAGCCTCAACGATCAAATTAAATACATAACAGCTTATAATTCCTCAGTACCCCTCCAGATGTCTCTGTCGTGATTGCAATTTATCCAGGCAGCTTCGATCCGATCACTCTAGGACACCTCGATATCATTGAGCGTAGCTGTAAGCTCTTTGAGACCGTCATTGTTGCCGTACTCCGCAACCCGAGTAAATCGCCATTGTTTACAATACAAGAGCGAGTACAACAGATTCGCGGCTGTACCCAACATCTCTCGAATGTCGAAATCGATAGCTTCACAGGTTTGACTGTGGACTATGCCAAACTCAAAAATGCTCAAGTCTTACTGCGGGGACTACGGGTGCTTTCAGACTTTGAGAAAGAACTCCAGATGGCGCATACCAATCAAACCCTCTGGGATGAAATAGAAACCGTTTTTCTCGCCACGTCTAACGAGTACAGTTTTTTAAGTAGTAGCGTAGTGAAAGAGATTGCCAAATTTGGCGGATCTGTTAACCATCTTGTTCCCCCGCAGGTTGCCCTAGATATTTGCCGATGTTACGCCCAGAGTCATCCCGCATCGAACCCAACCAACTCTCAGAACCCAACCCCCCAGAGAAACCCCTTTCCTCTGGAACCCCCGATGTAGATATTCAGCGAGAACTGACTAAGCTAGAGGAGATGCTGTTTGATAGCCCACACATCCCTTTAACCAAGTACACTTTGATTGATGAAGAAGCGTTCTTAACCCAATTGGATGTAGTGCGGGCGAGTCTACCAGAGGCATTTGAAAAATCTCAAAAGATTGTTCAGCAAGGGGAAGATATTCTCCTACAAGCGGAAGACTATGCCCAAGAAATCCTAGAAGCCGCTGAACGACAAGCTCAACAGATTCTGGATGACATGGGGATTGTGCAACAAGCAGAACTGGAAGCCAAGCAAATCCGGCAACGGGTTCAGCAAGAGTGTGAAACGCTGCAAGAACAAACCCGGACTGACATTGAACAGATGCGCCGACAAGCCCAGCAGGAATTGGCACAACTGCGCCAACTCGCACTCGAAGAATGCGAAGACATTCAAAACGGTGCGGATGATTATGCTGATTCTGTACTCAATAGTATCGAGCAACAGCTTACTGACATGCTGAGGGTAATTCGCAATGGGCGTCAGCAACTTTACCAGGATGTACCACCCGGACAACCGCAAGATAAAGACGGGATTGGCGGATCTGGGTCTCGTTCATCCTCAGCGTCACCGAAAAAGAAGGGTGGGTAAGGGTTGAGGGCATTGGTGTCAACTTAAGGTAGAAAGCGAGGAGGGATGACAGAGGATGCTTCGCTTTTGTTGCATGGGAGAAGGGGAACCGAATTCTCTTACTCCCCTCTTGCTCCCCTCTCCCAAGCTTGGGAGAGGGGCTGGGGGTGAGGGGCTGGGGGTGAGGGGTTGAGGGTTGCCCCTCTTCCCGCCCCTAAGAATCTGTCAACCGAGTTCTAGGGCAGTCAATAGAAGTAATCGGTTATCTATTTAGAGGAATAAAATTATCATGGAGACTGACTAACCCGTCACCATAGATAACTTTGATTTCATGCTCACGTCCATTTTGTCCAGAAATAGTATAAAGAAACTGCTGACGCTCAGACTCTAAACCAATAAACTGATAATTGAGTGAGTCTAAAGAGAATAAATCCTTGTATTGTGATATGATTACCCTCAACTCGTCTTGACTAAACAAGGTTTCCTCACTATTCAAAACTCGGCTTAGCTTCTCAATGTCTTGGTTTTGAATGGCATCTATATACCGTTCTACTAAACGGTTAGCGTAAACAGAATAGAGCAAAAATGGATCATCTAACCGAATGGTTTGGTCTTGATAAACAGCAATCTGTTTACTAATCCCACCATTGTTAGCGATGCGGTAATTAAAGCGTTGAATCGGGGTTTGATTGCCTGTTTCACCCAGTTGTTCAACACCCAGACGCTCAAAATCAGTTATCTCTTCCCCTTGAAAATAAGTCTGATAATGGTTGAGTGCCGCTTGCACATTTTCGGTGGCGCGATCGCGTTCCATCAAGTAGGGCATAAAGAAGTTAACATTTTCCTGATTAATTGCCTGAATTGTGGCAGCAATTAACACATCAGCGTCTGCGGGTGTTAGGGGTTTAGCCGTTTGAGCGTCGGGAACTTGAGTTATGGTTTTTGGTGGTACTGTTTCCCCTTGACTAGACACTGTATCGGCTTGAGAGCATCCACAAAAGAGAATGCTGCACAGACTAATTATCAAAACAATAGACTTATTCATACTCGAACCGGGTAAAAGGTTTAATGTCGCCAAATCTTCGTCGTTGGCGCAACGACTACTAATAATTCTCCATCTGGACTCAACTGAACTCAGGGCAAACTAATGTCAGATTCAATTTGAGTATAAGAAGAATGATTTGATTATGAGGCTATCTGTTTCTCCAGGAATTTAACTTCCCCCATCCGGCTCATACTTTCGGGTAAGCTCAATAGTCAGGAGTTAACCCAAGACTGCTCGGATAAGCTCTAATTTAATTTTTTTCCAGACGTTCTACCACAACGCCTCTAAGTAGTCGTACAAAAGAAAACAACACCGTACTAAGTTTTGTAAACAAGCCTCAAACCCTTAAAAATGACGAATGACGTAGCTTGCTTCTCACGAAAGCGAGTTCTCCACCGTTAGCTTTTATTGTGTCCACCTACTTAGTATTTGCCTAGTAAACGAGAAAAGCTTACCCCTGAAAAATCCTTAAGACGCTATCAACAACTACTGAGTCAAGACTATGGGCAAATTGAAGCGCTCAAAGAACGATGCGATACGGAACCGATACTCTAACTCCCTGTCTCCCTCGCCACCGTTTAACATATAAGAACGGGAGTCTCTTCGGAAGACATCAGCGTGAAGCGAATCATCCTTTTACTGCAAATCCTCACATCGATTACTGTAATCACAGTTAACAGTATCGTGTTGTACCAGTTCTTGCATCGTTCTGGTTGTACAGCCTTTCAATTTAACGTCAAAGACGCCACTCGGTTCAAAGATACAGCCGTTGAGTTTGGTGATTGTGTCAAACGAGCGGTTCACAAACAAGAGGTTCCCAAAAAAGAAATTCTTCCGACTGAACCTCCTCCCCCAGCCGAGTCATCTCCTGTGGTTCAACCTGTACCTTTGGTGGAAGAATCTCCTGCGGTTACACCATCTCCCGTGGAAACATCACCCGTCACCCAACCCTCCCCTACCGTATCCCCGCCTGGAGTTCAACCGTCTGCGACTCCTCAAACTTCACCCTCGAATTAATCGATTTTGTCGCTTTGGTGCTGAGCGCTGGGCGACACATTCTTAGATAAAGCTTCTGGGCTTTGTACTTAATTTTTGGCAAGAATGCGCCAGCCCCTACAAAAATCCTGCCTTCTGCCTTGTTTCCACCTCTAGCGAGATTATCCGGTTTGAGGTTTTATGTATCCTAGTTGGGGCATACTCGTAATGCAAAGTTTACAAGATTCCGCCGCAGAGCAGGCTACCCTGTAGGGGAAATAAACACGAGTACACGTTCAACTACATTCTGACGAGAGATATATGACACAACCAAGCTTCGGAGTCATCGGTTTAGCAGTGATGGGGGAAAACCTGGCGCTCAATGTGGAAAGTCGCGGGTTTCCGGTGGCGGTGTATAACCGGACTAGCTCAAAAACGGAAGAGTTTATGGCAAAGCGGGCTTCGGATAAAAATGTTACCGCCGCCTATTCTCTGGAAGAGTTTGTCAAAACCTTGGCACGTCCCCGCAAAATCCTGGTTATGGTTAAAGCTGGGAAACCTGTTGATATTGTTATCGATCAACTCAAACCCCTGCTCGAACCGGGCGATATGATTATCGATGGCGGGAACTCCCTCTACGAAGAAACCGAACGCCGCACTAAAGACTTAGAAGCCACCGGACTCGGTTTTGTTGGGATGGGGGTCAGTGGTGGCGAAGAAGGAGCGCTCCATGGTCCTAGCTTGATGCCGGGAGGCACGGATACGGCGTATCAAGAGTTAGAACCAATTTTGACCAAAATCGCCGCTCAGGTGGATGATGGACCCTGTGTCACCTATATTGGTCCTGGGGGTGCAGGTCATTATGTGAAGATGGTGCATAACGGGATTGAGTATGGCGATATGCAGCTCATTGCCGAAGCTTATGATTTGCTCAAACATGGTTTAGGACTGGATCACAAGCAGCTTCATCAGGTGTTTTCCGAATGGAACACGACTGATGAGCTAAATTCCTTTTTAATTGAAATTACGGCGGATATCTTTAAGTACATTGATCCGGATACGAATCAGCCTCTGGTTGATTTAATTCTGGATTCTGCTGGACAAAAGGGAACTGGACGCTGGACGGTGGTTAGTTCTCTGGAATTGGGTGTACCGATTCCCACGATTTATGCGGCGGTGAATGCGCGGGTGATTTCGTCTTATAAACAGGAACGAGTCGCGGCGGCGAAGGAGCTAATCGGGACGACGGGCAACTATGAGGGAGATAGCCAAGCGTTTATCAATAAAGTCCGTGATGCGCTTTATTGCTCCAAAATGTGTTCCTATGCTCAGGGCATGGCATTGTTGGGTAAGGCTTCGGAGGAGTTTAATTACAACCTGAATTTGGCAGAAACTGCCCGGATTTGGAAAGGGGGTTGTATTATTCGGGCAGGATTCCTGGATAAGATTAAAAATGCCTTCAATGAGAATCCAAAATTGCCGAATTTATTATTAGCGCCAGAGTTTAAGCAAACCATTCTGGATCGCCAAGATGCATGGCGGGAGGTGCTGGTGGCTTCTAACCAGTTAGGAATCCCGGTTCCAGCGTTTAGTGCGTCGTTGGATTACTTCGACAGCTATCGGCGCGATCGCTTACCGCAAAACCTGACCCAAGCACAGCGCGACTACTTTGGCGCTCACACGTATCAGCGAACCGACAAGGAAGGGGTTTTCCATACCGAATGGGCGCAGTCATAGAGATATGATCCGCGTCAGTTAAAACTGATAGCTTGCACCATTTTTAGTCAGCGCCGACAGCCGCCAAGAACTCAAGTTCTTGGCTTATAGCGCAAGTCGATTGAAATCGACTGGAATTCTTTTGTAGTCGTCTAAAGACGACTAGAACTTTTAGCCTTGGGTTTAAACCCAAGGCTGTGTTTTTTGACTTAAACGACATAGGTAGGGGTATTGCTACCCCTAAACCTATCTCAGAAGACACTTATTCTTTAACCGCCCTGAACGATTGACTGGATGACTAGATGGTTATCTCCATGGGGTTGGAAGTTACTGGGATTCCCCCTTCTGAATCCTTGCCAACCCCGTAGTGACGATTTATCTGACTCCAAGCTTAGTCATCATCGTCATCGTCGTCATCATCGTCATCGTCGTCATCATCGTCATCGTCGTCATCATCGTCATCGTCATCATCGTCATCGTCATCATCGTCATCATCGTCATCATCGTCATCGTCCATGTCTAGATCCATCTCATCGTCGGTATCCTCATCGACGCTAGTATCCTGATCGTCCATATCCATCGCAGTATCATCTTCATCGACAATGGTGTCGAGTTCCTCATCAGAAATCTGGCGCAAACCAACCAACCCTGGGAAGCAACGACTGCTCGGACCAACCATCTTGTAGCCTTGGCGACCTAAAGCTACACCGCGACTGCGGCGAGTGGCGACAAGGTAACGATTACCGCCACGTTCTGTATAGTTAACTCTTACTCGCCCTTGAGCAGCACTGGCGCTGGTAAAGCGGATAGAGTTGGAGATTTCGTACTGACTTTCCGCCGTACTGGAAGTGTTAGAGAAAGCAATCAGGTTAGTATTCGCCGAGCTAGCACCTGCTGCTGTGGTTGTAGTACTTGCTGATGCTGTAGCAGAGGCGGTAGCTGAAGCCGAAGCAGTCGATGAGACTTGGGATTGTCCCGAACCATCTCCTGTGAAAACGATGAGGGTGTCACCACTGCGGAAATTAATTTCGTTGTTATTCTCAATCGAAATGGTGCTGCCGCCGAATGTGATGTTACTAACATTCAGTGTGGCACTGTCACAAATCACACAGACTAAATCAATGTTAGTTCCATCACCAAAGTCATCATCATATTCAAAGCCGGCATCATCATCCATATCCATCATGTCATCGTCATCAATATCTCCGTCGAAATCTGTATCGACATCATCGATATTGCTGACTCCACCAAAAGCGCGGAAACTTATACTTCTAGCTTCACCTTCGACTTTAGCGCCTTCTTGCTCAAATTTGAACTTAGTTTTGTCACTATCGCCTGTGCTGGCGAAGGCTAATCCATCAGCACTAAATACTGAAGCAATACCAGAAACTTCTCCTTCGTCTTTCCCTTTAATCTCGAAGCTGTCTAAAGCAACCTCAGTATCGATACCTGACCCTTCAAGCTTTAAACTCTCTAAATCTGAGAGCCTCGCATCGACAATACCGCCTTCACCTTCAATCTTAAATTTAAATTCTTGGGTTGTGCCGGAAGAGCCAACGGTCTGAATTTCAAATTTCTGGTTGGCGTTACCAACAAAGCTAATTTCGTCAGTAGTGCTATCAAAGACGTAGTTACCCGCCTCTAAATCCTGCCCTTCAAACTTAAACTTAATCCGCCGAACCAGAGTACTTTGATCAGAATCTGGGGGCATGCTACTGCCACCTCCCCGGAACTCTAAAGTCGGTGGCAGGTCAATCAGACCACTGTCTAGACCGGCTTCAAAGTCACCAACTTGCAATTCTCCATCAGCAGCCGCAAAACCACTTGTAGAAACAGTAACATCTTCAAGACCGGGTAAAAAGATGGGTGGCGCATCACCAACCATCTCAGGTGAAATCAGCGAACCCGTCACGTTCAGGCTTTCAGTAAACGAATCGAGGGTAAAGTTTAACAGGGTATCCCGTCCTGAAAAGGTCACCAAACCACCATTTTGGGTAAAGGCAATACCTGAGAGTCTACCTTGAAGCACACCGGTGTCACCTGCATTCGGCATACCATCGCCGTTATCTGTGAAACTGGCAGCATTGGGTACAAATTGAGAATTCGTAGTGACACCATTGGGACTTTCGATGCGGAGTTGTTGAACCGTGGCATCAAACAGCGTAACATTCCCGTTGGCATCTGTAGTTGGTACAAAAAATGCCGCTTCACCTTTTACATTACCCCCGGTGACTTCAATTTGCGCTTCAGCTGCCGGGGACAGTAAAACAGCCAAGCCACCAACGATACCTAAACCAACAATGTAGCGAAGTGATTTTACAATCATCTTAAGACTCCATCCGTGAATGAACTAAATGAACTGAGGTATTTTCCTGGCTTCGATATTCAACCTCCACTATTAGGCTTGTCTTGATTTAATCCTGACCAGAGTCAGTTCACGAAGTAGTAGAGGTTAGAAGAGGGGAAAAAGTACCCCAAGACTGCTTTGCCAGGTCAGTGTATCCGTCGATTACACAATGCAGGTTACTGGTTATTTTTTCAGCCTTTCCTTTTCAAGACGCCTCCAAATTAGTGCAGTTCCCCCACAGGGGCATCTTTACAGAAGCTTTATACATAACCTAGAATCCAGACTTGGCATACCGTTTGGATGCATGTCAACTTGGTAGGTTGGGTTAAGCAACGTAGGCGAAGCCTTCTCGAAGAGTAACCCAACTGATCGGGTTAGCTTTGATAGTGTGGGCTTTCACGCTCCATGCTCTCTACCGTTTAGCATCAACTATCCGAGTTTTCTGTAATCAGTTGTGGAACCAGGAGTCAGTCTTTTCCAGCGAGACGTATCAAACTTGAAATCCCACTGTCCTAAATCACTGACTCCTAACTCTTGACCCGAATATCTCTTCCTAGCTAGAAGGTAAACGTTGTGCGAATTGCACCAATCGTGATTGTGTCGTTGTCGTCGTTATGCAAGGGATTAAAAATCACAATCACTCCCGGCGTAATGCTGATATTGTCTGCCACTTGCCAGCGATAGAACGCTTCGACATGGGTGGTCGTGTCCGGTTGACCACCATCATCATCTAGGTTGCCTCCTTCATTAATCAAGCCAGGAAAATTTCTACCCATACCTTGGCTGTCTGTAACATTACTGTCCGTGATTTTAGGAGGCTGACCCACATAAATACCCCCCATATTACCTTCACCAAATAAGTCAGGAAAATTCAGGAACGCCATCCAGTTAAACGTCTGCACATCTCCTGAACCGCTTTCAAAATCTGAATCGGTATAACCTGCCCATCCCCCAAAGGTAATACGAGGCGTAACTCGCCATTCTAAACCAGCACCGAAGGCATTGGTGTTAATTGGTGCTCTGAGATTATCGTCAAATAAATCAATCACTACCTGATCATCCCCAACACCAGTGCCTAATCGACCAAAAGGAGAATAGGCATTAATGTACTGGAAAGAAACATCGATATTATCCGTAGGAGAGACGACTAACTGTGCACCGGCTGAGGTTTCTCCACTATCTCCGCCAAAGATACCCCCATTATCTGTATCTGCTGGTGTGCTGGCTGAATAGACCCCCTGCAAACTCAGGCGAGTCGCAATTTGCCAGTCAAAACCAATACCACCACTGCCATTGCCTACATTAATAACTGGGTTACGTTGAGCGAAGCGAGATAGAGGACCTGAACCTGCACTTTCAATCCGGTTGACTCCCCGGAAAACGTTAACTGGGTTCACACCTTCAGGTCCGACAATTACAGCAACATTCCTGCCGATTAGCTGACGATAATTGAGGTCAGTAATCTCTAAGTCATTATCATTGTCACCCTCATAGCCCAAGCTTACGTAGTTACTTAAGGCAAATCTTGTTGCAGCCGTAGTTGTGCTACCGTTACCCGCCTGGAAACTGGTTAACAACAGACTGCGAGGACTCAATTGAGTAAACAAGCTCAACTGCACATTGTTAATGAACGTGACATTGGTGTCTTGATCCGTTAATTGGTTAGTGGCTAATTCATATTCATTATCCTCGCTGCGCCCCTGAACCCCAAAAATCGCCTGTCCAAACAGTTTTGTCGTTGTCGAGAACTGATTATCCTCCAAAAAGGCAGTTCGATCTTCCAAATTATCCACCCGTGCCCCTAGGGTCGCGATTTCTGCCTCAAACTCCAGCACCAACCGCCGCAGCGTCTCTAAATCCCCCGTGGGAAAGTCAGAACGCCCTGCAATCAACCGCTCAATTTGCTGCATACAAGCATTCAACCCAGCGGCAAATTCATACCGGGTCATCGCTCGATTCCCCCGAAACGTGCCATCTGGATATCCGGCAATACAACCATACCGTTCCACCAGACTCCGCAGTGCCTCATACGCCCAGTCTCCAGGCGAAACATCTCTTAGTTGAGACACATTGGTCACTTGACCCATCGGGTCAGATTCCTCTACGGCGTCTAGGGGATCAACGAACAGCGGATCAGGGACAGTGGGATCACTGCTGTCTTCCATTTCTGGTAAGGCTTGGGCTAAGTCTTGAACTTGGGTTTCCACAAAGGTGTCTTCGGACTCGATTAGGGAATCCGTTGACGTGATCATTCCGACTTCACTGGTGGTGGATACCTCTAGTTCAGTGGTGATCTCTGCTTCAGTGCCTGGAAAAGCTATCTCAACCGGAGAATTCACCCGTCCCGTTTCAGTTGACAGAAACAATCCTGGGTCTACTCCTGACGTTTCAGTCCGCCGAGCCAAATCTGTTGGCTGTTGCTCTGAAGATTCAACAGGCGTTGCTTGCGCGGCAGAGAAGCTGGTCACCCAGCAACCTAAGGTAGCGAATATCAAGGCTGAAGACGCCGTTTTTCCCAAACGTCCATAAGTCGTCATGGTTTTATAACTCCTCACAAAAACCACACTCGCCCTCGATTGTAGCTAGAAAGAAGAGGCAACTGTCAATTAGTTTTTTATTCCTTAATCAAAGGTAAGTTTCCTTTTGGAGAAAAAGAAAAGGGAACGGGAAACAGGAAACAGGAACAAGGAATTGAGGACGTTGACAATTCTTAACCTAGTTAACAAAATTTATGTTCAGGTCATTAAGGGCGGGTTTTACCGATCGCCTTCCTTCGATGTCCGATAGCTTGACTGGCGAGAGTCTTCCTAGAGGAACAGGACTATCTGTCAGGGTAAGATCTGTCTGTGTACCTCACTTACTACCAAAAGCGCTGTAAGCTGAGGAGTCGTCAAATATCTATACAAAGACAGAGAGTCCAGAATTTTCTTAACCCCTTCTTAACCTGAAAGCATCCAACCCAAGTATCCTCGACTGACACTCCTGTCCCTTCTCGCCTTGAAGTACGGGGTTTCTCGGCGGTTTCCCGATAGACTATCGATGAAAAATAATTATTAACTTAAGTAGGGTTGAGTTGCCAATTGGCTCAGGATTTCTAATCTAACGATCCCCGATCCCGGAGAAATTGTCAGAATTACTTGTCATTTCGTAAACTTATGCCAACCAAATCTCAGGAATAACGCTAAGATCGAATTCATTTAGTTGAGGAATGCAAGGAATGGGTGAAGCAAAACGTCGTAAAACTGCACTTGGAGACAAGTACGGTCAAGAGGCGCGACTCTTCCCCTGGCTCCCAATTAGTAAAAGTCAGGGTGAGCAGTTCGTCAAACTAACGACTAAGGGCGCTTGGATTGGCATCGGCTTCCTCGTAGTCTGGTGGCTAACCGTGCGCTTTATTGGACCAACATTCGGTTGGTGGCAAATCAATTAGCCAATTCCCACCGATGGACTAGGCGGCAATGGTATCAGATTGAGTATCGCCATTGTGACGGCTGATACAACTCATTAGGAATTTGTATCGGATAACTTGAGGATTGCCCCAATGACTTGAGCTACCTAAAGAGCAACTCGTCTGAAGTGGGCTAGAATCGTGGAGCCAAATCATCAAGCTGGAATTGCTCAAATCCCTAACTCTGTTAGTCAATTTGAGGAATCAGCCGAAGACAAGGCTTTTTCATGTTTTGCACTGACCCCTCCCACAATAGAGTCTTAAATCCTTAAGAAAGTATAAAATCTAATATTCGTAGGAAAGGTGTTTGGAGGATTAACGTGTTCATAAGACTTGCAGAGCAACATCGTCAATTTGTACGAGATTTAGTCATGAATCTTCAGGCTTTGGCGATCGTGCTAGAAAACCGAGGCTATTTGGCATCATGCTATACCTGCGGCAATCAAATGAATAGTGCCTCATTCATGGTTAGTCTGGGCGATAGTCACCTGATTCGTTTTTTGGTCTCCGATTACGGGATCACTTGGACGGAAATGCGCGATGATCGCGAACTGATGAAGCTCGAAGGCGCTGAAGCGATTAGCCAACTTCAGGACTTAGCGGATCTGGTCAAATACCAAATTCAACCGTCTGCTGAGGTTCGTTACACTCCAGCGCGATCGCCAATTCACTCTGAGCGCGAATCGATTGAAGTGATTGGTTAAAAGTCAGAGTGTTTGGAACATCACCGTTTCCTTGTCTTAAGGCAAGACTTCAGGTAACGCGAGGCGAGAGGTTCAATGAGATGGTGAAAATTAAGCCCTCTTGCCTCTGGCGTTTACCGATGCCAAGTTGAAATACTATACCTCAATCTTCGGCAAAAATGTAACGATGTAATTCACTCTTGTCAGGTTCTGGACTGGTTTGAGCAAACTGTACCGCGTCATTGAGAACCTCTTGAATGCGTTTGTCGATCGCCTTGAGTTCTTCCTCGTCAGCAAGATTTTGCTCACTTAGGTAGGCGGCTAGCCTTTTAATCGGATCGCGAGTCATCCAAAAATCCTTCTCTTCGGAGGTACGAAGTTCATCAGGATCAGCAAGGGAGTGACCTCGGAAGCGGTAGGTAAGGGCTTCAATTAAGGTGGGACCTTCACCCGCCCGCGCCCGGGCAACGGCTTCTTGGGCGACGGAGTGTACTGCCAGAACATCCATGCCATCGACTTCGATTCCCGGCATGCCAAAAACACTGGCTTTTTTGTAAATTTCTGGCTGGGAGGTTGCTCGTTCGTGCGCCATGCCAATTGCCCATTTGTTATTTTCCACAACATAAATAATCGGCAATTTCCATAAGGCTGCCATGTTTAAGCATTCAAAAAACTGACCGTTATTGCAGGCACCATCGCCAAAAAAGCAGGCTGTCACCTGATCAGCATTCGGATCACCCAAAGCGTCACGGTGATATTTTGACGTAAATGCCGCGCCTGTAGCAACGGGAATCCCCTCCGCGACAAAGGCAAACCCCCCCAAAAGATGATGGGGTTCTGAAAATATATGCATCGAACCCCCGCGTCCTTTAGAGCATCCAGTGGCTTTGCCAAATAACTCCGCCATCACCTCCCGTGGGGGAACACCTGCGCTCAAAGCATGGACATGATCGCGATAGGTGCTGCATACATAATCATAATCCCGGCGCATTGCCCGAATCACCCCCGTGGACACGGCTTCTTGACCGTTGTAGAGGTGAACAAAGCCAAACATTTTGCCCCGGTAATACATCTCAGCACACTTGTCCTCAAACAAGCGCCCTAAAACCATATCTTCGTAGAGCAGCAATCCTTCGTCTCTACTAATTTGACCGTCTTCAACTTGAAACTTGGGTAACGTCCGTTCCTGAACCATGGCGAATCGAGTATCCTTGCAGCAATACTATACTGGTATTTTGTTCTCAAAACTCAAACCTATTTTTCAGCTAGGATAGGTGAGTCTTGGTAGAATGACTACTACATTGGGGATTCTATGAGTTAACATACATGAATTCAGTTGTTGCAGCGCTGGGGAAGTGAACCGTGCGAATTCCGCTCGATTACTACCGAATATTAGGATTGCCGATCCAGGCAACACCAGAACAGCTTCAAGTCGCCTATCGCGATCGCACTCTCCAACTTCCACGTCGGGAATATTCGGAAGTGGCGATCGCATCTCGCAAGGAGTTGCTGGATGAGGCGTATGCGGTTCTCTCTGACCCGGAACAGCGCTCAAGTTATGATGCTAGTTTTCTGGAGAAAACCTACGACCCAGAGTCTAGCCCTTCTTTACCGTTGGAATCAACGGCGACGGCTGAAACCACAGCTACGGAGGCGATTGATCCAAGTAGTCCCAGCTTAGACATCAGCAAGGAACAATTTGTTGGCGCTTTGCTGATTCTGCAAGAACTTGGGGAATATGAACTCGTCTTGGACTTAGGACGACCTTACTTACACAGTCGTGACAGCATCAGTTTGGATAAAGGTCACTTAGGTGACCCGCAACTGGTGCGACCCGATATTTTCCTGACCCTGGCGCTGGCGTGTTTGGAACTGGGGCGGGAACAATGGCAGCAAGGTCGGTACGAAAATGCCGCCTTGTCCCTGGAAACGGGTCAAGAATTACTGCTGAGTGAGGGTTTATTTCCTACGGTGCGGGGCGAAATTCAAGCGGATCTCTATAAGCTGCGTCCCTACCGGATTCTGGAATTGCTGGCATTACCCGATGAACAGATTGCTGAACGGCGTAAGGGTTTACAACTGTTGCAAGATATGCTACAGGAGCGCCAAGGAATTGATGGCAACGGGGATGACCAGTCGGGGCTGAGTATTGATGATTTTTTGCGGTTTATCCAGCAGTTACGGGGTTACTTAACAGCGGCGCAACAACAAACCCTATTTGAGGCAGAAGCCCGTCGCCCTTCCGCCGTCGCCACCTATCTGGCGGTTTATGCCTTGATTGCTAGAGGATTTGCCCAGCGCCAACCCGCTTTAATTGCCCGGGCGAAACAAATGCTAATGCGGTTGGGGCGGCGTCAGGATGTGCATTTAGAACAAGCCGTCTGTGCGCTGCTGTTGGGTCAAACGGAAGAAGCCAGCCACGCTTTAGAACTGAGTCATGAATACGAACCGTTAGCCTTTATTCGGGAACAGTCTCAAGGCGCTCCAGATTTGTTACCGGGATTATGTCTGTATGGAGAACGCTGGCTGCAAAATTCCGTCTTTCCCCATTTCCGCGACTTGGCAGAACAAACCGCCTCGCTGAAAGACTATTTTGCCGATGAGCAGGTACAAGCCTATTTAGAACAGCTTCCGGAATCGACGCCAACGGCTAATAATGAATGGTCAGTGACGGCTCAGAAAAAAGCCTACACGACAACAGGCGCATCCGCAGGTCGGAGTAATGGTCATTCCCGCGATCGCGAACCAGCCGTTGTGGGTTCATATAGCAGCAGAGAGCGCGATCGGGCAGCTCAGACAGCAAGTTTTGCAGGGGGGAGCGATCGCGCCTCGGTATCCGGTGTCTCGACGTTACCCGCCAGCCAACGGGTTGCTTCAGCAACGAGTCGGGTGGCAGAACCCACAACTCAAGCCATTAATTCTTCTGGGGATTCGCCAACAAACACGGCTGTCAAATCACCAGACTCAGGGCGTCAACCAAAAACCCGATCACAAGCAGAAGCGGCTGGTCGAGTTCGGACTACACCGACATCGGCTACTGGCTCCTCTGAACCCGGACATCTAGATCAGTCAGCTCCAGGACGTCTGCAACGACTACCGGAACGCCGCAAGGCAGCTAAAAACCGACGCTCTATCTTGCTGGTTATTGCTGGAGTCGTGGGTATCGGATTAATCGGGTGGTTGTTAATCGCTTGGATACAAAACCTCCGCCAAGGTTCCTCTGCGCCAGCCTTAGAAGGTGAACAACCCATGGTGGAACTGGCTCAGCCTCCGATTCCGATTCCTGAAGCCGATAGTCAGTTAATCGCACCCGGAGGTCCGCTGACCCAAGATACCGCCCAGCAAGTGATTCAAACCTGGCTTTCGACGAAATCGCAAGTGTTCGGACCCGATTATCAAATTGATCGATTGGATCAAATTCTAGTTGATCCAGTTTTGTCAGTTTGGCAGCGGCGGGCGCAAGCGAATCAGCAACGGAATATTTATGCCCAGTATGATCACCAGGTTAAAGTAACATCTGTGCAAACGAATCCGGCTAATTCTGACCAAGCGAAGGTGGACGCGGCGGTTAAAGAACAAGCCCGTTTCTATCAAAATGGTGAAATTAATCAGGCACTTTCATACGATGAGAACTTGCGGGTTCAGTATGAGTTGGTGCGTCAGGAGGGTCAATGGTTTATTAAGGATATGGCGGTAAGGTAGGCTATTCGTCATTTGTCATTGGTCATTTGTCATTCGTCATTGGTCATTTGTTAAGGAAAGTCTACCAGATCCCCGACTTCTTGAAGAAGTCGGGGATCTCATTAAAGGTGATTAGAAGCTAAAGGTTGTGCGAATTGTGCCGACCCAAATATCATCATTCCCATCATCATGATTGGGATTTAAAATGACATAAGCTCCCGGTGTAATCAGGATATTATCGGTAATTGGATATTTGTACTGCGCCTCGATTAAGAAAGAAGTATCATCATCCTCATCACCGCCATCAACATCCGTTAACTTGGGTGGCATTCCTCCAGCCACTGAAAAAATAGCCCCCTCTTTCCCTAAGTCCAGGAAAGATACACTTGCCATCCACGTCCATAGGTCAGCATCATCTCCTTCTCGGTCACCCGCTTCAGCTTCTGCATCAATGTAACCCCCCCAACCCGCTAGGTTTATTGTCGGCGTAACTCGCCAGTTTCCTTGGATGCCAAAGCGCAAGGCGGAAGTCGCAATTTCGCCAAAGGGTTCTTTTGCCCGTGGACTCCCTGTACTACCAGAAAGGTTGACATCTTCACCGGGATAGTAAGAATAACCAAACGCAAAGCCTAAATCTAAGGTGTCTGCTAAGGCTAGATTTAACTGAGAAATGGCAGTAAAATCACCATTGAATACTCCATCCTTATCGGCTGGACTTTCACTTTCACCCGTCACATACGCCACATCTAAACTCAGGGAATCACTGAACATAATATTAGCGCCTACGCCTTGTTCAGCATTATTTCGGAAGACAAAAGGATTGCGGCGATAAAAGCGATTTAAGGCTCCCGTACCGCTACTTTCTAGATAGGGATTGTGTAGGTTAGCTATTTCATTAAAATCAAAGTCATTAGCACCAATGGCAATCATGATTTTATCGCCCAAGGGAAATTCATAGATCAAGTCATCAATCACGATATCGTTATCTGTTGCTGCTTCATACCCTAAGCGAGCCATTTCTGTACCTGTCGCCTCATCGAATTCGGGAATATTTCCCGCTTGTAAGCGAACTCTCAGGCGGTCTTCTCCCATGAAACTGGTGTCAAAGTTTAAACGAGTCCGGTGACTAAAGGTGAGGTTATCACCAAACGCATCAACGTCACCATCGTCATCGTCGTCTTCACCATCAATCCTTAAGTCTTCATCACTAAATGCACCACCTAGGTTAAAAATAACTTCCCCTTTCAGTTTGGTGGTGGTAGAGAACTGGTTGTCTTCTAAGAATGCCACACGCCTTTCTAGGTTATCGACTCGTGCGCCTAAAGTTGCCAATTCCGCTTCAAATTCCTGAATTAACCGCCGCAGAGTTTCTAACTCAGTCTCGTCAAAACCACCCGTACCAATCAAACGTTCAATTTGGTTTAAACAGGCATTTAAACCTGCGGCAAATTCGTAACGAGTCAGGGCGCGATTACCGCGATAGGTGCCATCCGGATACCCTGCAATACAGCCATAGCGTTCTACTAAGCTTCGCAGCGCTTCATACGCCCAATCTCCCGGAGAAACATCTCGCAGTTGACCCACGCTGGTTACTTGGTTGAGGGATTCGGCATCATTTTCACCACTGTAGCGTTGGATTTGTTCTAATAGTTCCCGATTAGAATCAGCCGTCATGTTGGTGGGATTCAAGCTTGGGGGGACATCGGAAGCGATTTGTAGAGGATCAATTTCTATTGAAGTTTCCGATAACTGGCGATTGAGTTCTACTGTAGATTTGCTGGTATTTGCTGTTTGGTCAGGAATCGCCGCATCAGCGTGGCTGACGGCGAATAGAGACAGTCCAAGTAGGGCTGGACTGAGTTTCAGCGTCTTCCAGACTAGGGTTGATTTCATCGATTCACTTTCCTCACACCGAATAAACTTAAAATGCTTATTGGCTCATTCTTATCCAAAACGGGCGTTAACGCTAACTATTGGCTCGGCACAGCTAAAATTGTGGAAGAGATTTTACCATTGAATCGGGCGCAAGTCTTTGCGCCCCTACGGTTTCGCGGCTAATGGTTAATTCATTAAATAAGCTGTGCCACGCCACTAGAGTAACTAGCGCACGATCTTGGTTGAGAGTAGGAATACTGACTACTAAGCATGGTCTAACTTTTGCCGCATAGCCCAGATCGACAAGCCAGACTTCACCACGATCAGGACTACTCATAATCCGCTTCTTGTTGGTCTAGTGTCAAGAATAACTCTTCAGCATTGAAGACAAAATCTTCATCTGCCAATGGTGGAAAGTCAAAATGGATGAGCCGCTTCAAGATTTCTACGGAAATCTCAAGTTGCTCTGAATCAGGCAACTGATCAAAGGTCTGAAGAATCTTTTGAGTTGATGCAGTCATGAGCTTTAATCCAGCATATATTTAGACCTTAGCATAGGCAATTACGCAAGCGATCGCGCTTATTAATATAAGGTTAGGATTAATAGGGGTACAGCAATGCTGTACCCCTACACCAAATGATTCAATTGTCAACGATAGCCGAGACAGGCTTAGAAACTGAAGACAGTGCGGATAGTTCCTACCCAGATGTCATCATTGTCATCCTCGTGTTCTGGGTTAAAGATGACAAAAGCGCCAGGAGTAATCGCGATATTGTCGGTCAGTTGATAGCGGTAGAACACCTCTAAATGGTAGGAGGTATCATCATCGTCGCGCCCAGATAAGATTTGGTTACCATCAGCATCGACAACCAAATTCTCTGCATCATTATCGGTAACTTTAGGTGGCTGACCGAACACGACACCTAGCTTATTGCCTTCACCACCCAAATCGAGCAATGCTAAGTTAACCGCCCAATTCCAGATTTCAGCATCATCACCTTCTTTCACAAGGGATTCGGAACCCAACATTGGGAACAATGGATTGAAGCCGAAATCATCTTCAGCTTGAACATCTTGATAACCGACCCAACCGCCAACAGAAAACTTACCAAATGTTGCATTCGCTTGCAACCCGAAAGAATCGGCTGAAGTTGCTACATTATTGGTAAAAGGTCGGCGTGCTAAAAGGCTACCTGTAGACCCAGTAACATTCACATTCCCGTCTGCATCGTTTAAGTCTTCTCCCCGGTAGTAGGAACGCACATAAGTTCCAGCTATGCTAATATTTTCAGTCGGCTTGAACGTTATCTGACCCAAGGCAGCGAAATTGCCGTTAAAGAGTCCCCTGTCCTCACCTGGATCTGATCCTTCGTCAGCAAAGTAACTCGCTGACAACTCTAAGGCATCTCCCAAGCTATAAGTTAAGGTTCCACCAGCACCGCCTCCTGTCCGATAAATCGGATTGAAGCGACCAAAGCGGGAAATAGAACCACTACCACTACTGTCAAAGAAAGGGTTAACTACATCGATAATGGTGTCCTGAAACTCACCGTTAGCCGCATCAATTTGGACAAGGAGGTTGTCACCGAAGGGGAAGCGATACCAAAGTTCATCAACGGCAACGTCGTTACCGTCGGCTCCATCAAACCCCAAGCGGGTCATGTTAGTGCCAGTAACACCACTATCAAATTCAGCCATGTTTATGGCTTCCAAACGAGTACGCAAGCGATCGCGTCCCGTAAAGCTGGTTTCAAAGTTCAGACGTACCCGATCACCCAAGACTGTATTCGTGTCATCATCCCCAGTAGCAATCGTATCGCCGAAAGTATCAGCCAGACCAAAGATGACTTCCCCTCTCAACTTAGTCGTTGTTGAGAACTGATTGTCTTCCAAGAACGCTACGCGCCCTTCCAGGTTATCCACCCGCGCACCCAGGGTTGCCAATTCTGCTTCAAACTCCTGAATTAATCGGCGCAGGGTTTCTAAATCAGGAATTTCTCCGCCATCCCCAATTAAACGTTCAATTTGCTGTAAACAGGCATTCAAACCAGCCGCAAATTCGTAACGGGTCAAGGCGCGATTGCCCCGATAGGTACCATCTGGATACCCGGCAATACAACCGTAGCGCTCAACTAAACTACGCAGCGCTTCATACGCCCAGTCACCCGGAGAAACGTCTCGCAACTGACCCACGCTGGTTACTTGGTCAAGAGAGGCAGATCCTTCGTTGCCATAGCGCTGGATTTGCTGCAAAATTTCCTGATTAGAGTTAACCGAGCTATCTCCAGCCGCCGGAACAGGTTCAGGGAAGGTACTATCTGCCAGTTGGAACGTGGGACTAACGGTTACGGTGGGTTTGGGCGTATCCGTTGCTGGGATGGCTTCAGTCAGTGCTGCATCATCCAACGTGGGACTGATTGAGGCTGTCGGTTCAGCGTCCAAATTTATCGCGGCTGTAGACAGATCAGCAGCCGTCTGATGGGAATTTGACTCAGCCGCCGATGCACCACTAGCGACGAATAAAGAGGCAACCAACAGGACGGGACTTGCCTTTACCGTTTTCCAGAATAGAGTTGACATAATCATAAACAATCCTCACACCTACTTCCATGCCAAAACTGTAAACCAATTGGACTGAATGAGCAATAGCTTTTTTGCGTTTACTCAAAACATATCACTAATTTTACGCTTTAACTGTTACACGTTTTTATCCTCTAAGAAATAGATTCTAAATCAAAGCTGTTGAGCTGGATACCACGAAAAGATTAGAATTATTTATCTGAATCAATTAATGTAGAAATGTGGAGATATAGCATATTACATCTCTATTAAGAGTATTTTATGCCATAGTAATCGGTTGGTTATCCAATCGCCGAATCGCGACCACGGCTGGCTGGGGTGGATCGCTTGTGCCTTTACGGGGCCAGTTGGAACCCAGGGGGACTTGACGTTCTTGCAGAAATTCTTCTCCGGTAGTAGTTTTTATCACAAACTTACGAGTCTCAGTCTGGTTATCCTTGCGGATACCGTATTTTTCCCCTGGGTGTTGTACGGCGAGGAATAGGGTTTTTTGATCAGGACTAAAAAAGGGTCCGGTGGTTTCACATTCCATCGGTCCAATGCCAAATAAGTAAGCATTCCCTGCCATTTCCCCTGATGTGGGCAGACACCAGATCGAATTATTGCCAAAAATGCCCTGGATATCAGTTTGACTTATGGATTCACCTTGGTCATTGACCCGACTGGTTACGGGCTGATTGTGTTTGGAGGTAGATATATCCGTCACCATCCAAACATTACCATTGTTGTCAAATTCTAAATTATCGGGATTAGAAAATCCGGCACCCCCTTCAGCGGGTTCGCCCCCCATGGCAAAGGAGTCCCAGCGAAATGTCATTGCGGCGGGATTATCTTGGTTTTCTACTAGACGCAGAATCCAACCATATTCCCAGGGCGTTTCTCCCTTGGGTCCCTGGAAAACGCGCTTGTCGGGTCCGCCATCTCCCCCTGGACTACCAGAGGTAAAGGCGATATACAGCGAACCATCCGCTGCCATATCTGTATCTTCCGGACGGGCGGTGGTGGTTGCACCAGCAGCATTGGCGGCAAAATGGGCGTCGATTAAAATTGCTCCTTGTTTTTCGATATCATTCCCTTGGTATAAGTCCCCCAGTGTGGCAAACTGCTGTTTAAACGCCAAGGCTTCCGCATCGGTTGTCACCTCCACAATTCCCCCCTGGGGACGTTTGGGTAAGGGGACTAAGCTGCCTTCAACGGTACTGGGTAACACAGGGTTAACGGGGGTACTGGGTGTTAATGCCATCCAGCGTCCTGTGCCATCAGGTGCAAACACCGCCGCGTAAAGCATTCCCTCTGCCATTAAACGGGAATTGGTTTTATCGGTTGGATCACTAACGGTGTCTTTACTGACAAACTTATACAGATGACCGCCTCGGCGATCGCATCCCGAATATACCGCTAAGGGTTTCCCAGATACAACCTTAAACGCCACGGCTTCATGACGAAATCGACCCAGCCAAGTGTGTTTTGTCCCATAATCATTGGCATTAGCCGGATCAACTTCTACCATCCAGCCATATTTATTCCCAGCTAAACCCAAGACATTCCCTCGTCCATCGACAAAGTAATCGTTAATCACAAAGGGAAGCGCAGCGGGGTCAAAGGACGTACCATCAGCGTAAACGGCTTCTGGCACTTGGTCTTGAAAATTTTCCTCTGCACTGAATACTGTTCCCCAAGGGGTGGTTCCACCCGCACAATTTTGGAATGTCCCAATAATGCGATCGCCTAAGCCATCCTGGTATCCTTGTGCTTGAGTCTTGCGGAAAACCGCGACAGCAGGTCCCGTGGCTTTGAGATAGCGATCGTCTGCTAATCCAGAGATTCCGGTAATCCGTCGATCAGCACCAGAATTCGTTCGCATCCAGGTTCCATCGGCTGTTCGACGCAGTGAAATCACACCCAATCCCTGATCAATCAAACCCGCTTGGGAAATCTGGCGAATTTTGGCTTTTAGCGGATCAGCATCGGGTAAAGCAAAGGCATTAATTTTACCATCACTCTTCGCCGCCACCGCTTTAACTTCTTCAAATGGTAATGACTCACCGATAACCTGAGAGTAGGTTTGCATCCAGGTGCCACCGCTAATATATTCAAAATTAATGGTCAGGTATCCTTCATCCTGACCTGTTTCTATAAATGATAAATAATCATTGTTATAACCAAAGCGAGAATCCCCCACCGGATCTCCCCAAGCGCCGATCACATCGTAGGTAAAACCTTCGGGTAGTACCAAATCATCCACCACTTCATAACGGCTGTAGGCTTCGATTTGTTTCGTTGATGGCACGCGATCGCTTTCTAACGGTAGGGGACCTTTAACGGGTTTAAAACTCAGATTATCTGTATTCGGGTTAATTTGGGTTAATGAACCTGAACCCTTCTGACTCGGAGAACTACAAGACCCCAGCGCTACTGTTCCTGCACTAGCTCCCAGAAATAGCAGAAAATGACGACGTTTGAGAGCCATAGTTTTGCCTTACCCTTTCAGTTTCGGGTTTCGTGATAGGAATACCCTAGATGCGATATTACTTTAAATCTTGCAGGTTAGAAAAAGGTAAGGTATTGGTAATCGTTAGGTTAAGCTGGGCTGAAATGATAATGAATAAGAGCGGGTTTTGTTTTTCAGTTATTGGTGAGGCAGGGTGGGTTTTGTTTTTCAGTTATTGGTGAGGCAGGGTAGATTTTGTTTTTCAGTTATTGGTGAGGCAGGGCGGGTTTTGTTTTTCAGTTATTAGTAAAAAGCTAGCGCTAGTTCCTAAACCCGCCCCTACAGTTTCTAAACCTGCCTCTACAATCTTCTGCCTTCTGCTTTCTTTTCTAGGAACGATGACCTGTAACAATATAAGTCACCCGTTGACCGATGTTGGTCGCATGATCAGCCATGCGTTCGATATGACGAATTGCCAAGACCAAGAGGACAATTGGCTCCACTACGCCTGGAATATCTCGCTGAAAAGCTAACGTGTGATACAACTTGTCGTAGGCATTATCGACTTTATCATCTAGTACTTTAACCGCTTGTCCAGCCGTCGCATCTAAGTCCGCTAATGAGGCTAAACTCGACGCTAGCATCGCTTGGGCATGGTGGGACATTTCTTCAATCTGGGACATACAAGGATGAGGCGGATAAGCGAATAATTTTACCGCAATTTCTGTTAAATCCTCAGCATAATCACCAATACGTTCCAAATCCCGGATTAATTGCATAAACGCACTAACCAGACGTAGATCTTGTGCCACTGGCGATTGAAGTGTGAGCAGAGAGGCACACTCTATTTCTATATGGCGGTAGTAGCGATCAATTCGTTTCTCAATGGAGGTGATTTCCTGGATTGCCTCCAGATTTTGATAAAATAGAGCTTGATGACCGAGGCGGAAAGAATTTTCCACCAATGCGCCCATCCGCAGCACATCCTGCTCTAAGCGGTTAAGGGCGCGTTTAAAGTGATTGCGATCGCAAGGGCGGTTTGCAGAAGATAGACTCACCTCATCCTACTTTGTGGCTGAACACCTCCCTCCTGCCTACTAGGTCGTAGGATCGGGGAGGAAAGCCACACCTCCTAACTCAATTTACTTATACAAAGCGGTGGGTAAAAAGAAGTATACTTTCTACCCAATTGCCTCATGGTTTAAAGCATCTCCCCTGTACGGGTTAATGTTAGCCTCGTCCATATTGTTGATGGGCGGGGTGATTGACTTGCCCTAGGACAATTTCAATTCTGTCTACTTCTATTGATAGCAGATTAAGGTTAAATTGGAGTAAACTACATTGCTGGCAAGGGAGAGGTGGTGATTTGTCATTCGTCATTTGTTGATTGTTTATGGTTCATGGTTCATTGGTAATCCTCTCCCCCATCTCCCTCAAGCCAATTTAAACTCCCTTGTCTCTCCCTCAACCATCTCATAGACCTCACCTTGGAAGCCAATGCAAGCCGGTTGTGACCAGCCGCGATCAAAGGAAACGGTGAGATTTTCATCAGTCAACCGCAGTGATAGCCAATGTCCTCGGTAGCGCAATCGCAGGCGTATATCGGATAATTCACTAGGCAGACACGGATTTAACCACAAGACCTGATCGCGAATGTCCAACCCGGTATAACAGCGTTGCATCAGATCCACCGTTCCCGCCATCGCCCCTAAGTGGATGCCTTCAGGCGTTGTACCTCCCTGAATGTCATCAATGTCGCTATGGAGAGCCTCTTTAAAGAATTTCCACGCTTTTTCTCGATCTGATCGGGATAATACCCAGGAATGCACCATCCGGCTGAGGGTGGAACCATGAGAGGTGCGCTGCATGTAATAGTTGATATTGCGGGGGATGGTTTCCGCATCGAAGGGGTAGCCCATATATTCAAATAGATCCTGCAACGTCTCTGATGAGAACAGATAGAACAGCATCAGTACATCCGCCTGCTTGCTGGCTTTGTAACCGTTCGCATCCTCATCTTCCGCCTCTAAGATGCGATCAAGGCGCTGGATATCGCCGTATTTTTCTCGATAACCTTCCCAGTCAAACTCCTTGAGATTCTCATACCCCTCAAACTGGCTAATTATTCCCTTATCGTGGAACGGAACAAACATTTTGCGACTGATTTCCTCCCAGCGAACCAGTTCTTCGTCCTCGATATCCAGAACCTCGGTCAATTCTTCGCGGCGCTTTTCGTCGAGTAACTGTAACACGCCACTGGCACAACGTAATACCCATGCTGCCATCACGTTGGTGTAAGCGTTATTATTTAATCCCGGCGTCTCCGTATCGGGATAATGGGTGTGGAATTCATCCGGACCCATAACGTTACGGATCTCATAGCGATCGCGCTCTGCATTATATACCGTAATACTTGCCCAAAATCGGGCGAGTTCCAGCAATAGTTCTGCACCGTAGTAGGAGAGAAACTCGATATCATTCGTCGCTTGGTAGTACCGCCAAACGTTATAGGCAATTGCCGCATTGACGTGTCGCTGAAAATTGGAGTTATCTGGAATCCAACGTCCAGAACGAGGATTCAAGTGCAATTCCTGGCTTTCCTCGCGTCCATCACTGCCACTTTGCCAGGGAAACATTGCGCCCTGGTATCCGGCTGTACAAGCCAAATGCCGCGCTTCGGTGAGGCGGCGGTAACGGTACATTAGCAGAGAACGGGTCAATTCGGGTAGGCGCAGATTCAGGAAGGGAAAAATGAATAACTCATCCCAGAGAATGTGTCCGCGATAGGCTTCTCCATGCCATCCTCGCGACGGTACGCCCACATCCCGATCAATGGTATTCGGTGAAGTGGATTGCAGCAGATGGAAGATATGTAACCGCAAAATAAACTGGGTGTCGATATCACCGTTTTCCAGGTTAATATCAGCAATACTCCAGAGATGACGCCATTTCCGTTGGTGCGATCGCAATAAATCCGCAAAGCCTGACGCTCGGCGCACAGTCTTCCTAGCTTCTAGTCCAGGTTCACTGATGGCAAAGTCTCTTGATGTATAAATCGCGACAATCTTCTCAACCCGCAGTTCCTTCTGTTGCTGACAGGGTACAACTAAGTGCTGGGCAATCCGTCCATTCTCATCCCGACGTTCTCGCTGCGTTGGCACCACCACATCACCCTCGAAGACTTGGGTTCGCGCCGCTTGAGTCATGCTGATATGAGATTGATTGGTGCAAACACTCAGAAAAATAGCGTCTTCGCCCTCATAACCTGTATCCAGGATGTCTAAGTGTTTACTATTAAGCTGTCGGTAGCGCTCAACGTTTTGATTGGATACAGTCCCATCCAGTGCGGAACGAATCTCGATTTCTCCTGACCAATTGTGGGCAATTAGCCGCCACTCAATCGCGGCTAAATGGGGGTTGTCTTGATGAACTAGGCGTCGGCTGGTGAGAGTAAACTCGCGCTCGTTGGCGTCACGGAAACGTACCATCCGTTCCAGCACGCCACAGTGTACGTCTAAACGATAGGAAAAATCCAATACGTCAACCGCATCAATATCAAACCAGTCACCATCTTTGGGGCGAAAGTTCAGAGGAAGCCAATTGGGAAAATTAACCAGATCTTCGCTTTCCAGGACACGACCCGCTATATTGGTTTCCAGCCGATTATACCCGCCTGCTAAGTAAGTACCGGGATAATGAGAACCCCCAGCATTCACCTCCTCGAAAGCGCCGCGTGTGGCAATGTAGCCATTTCCCAATGTACAGAGTGCTTCCCGTAATCCCTGTTGTTGGGGTTCCCAGTTGGGGTAGATCAGTTGCCAATCGTGCGTTTTCCGTTCAGCCACGATGCTAATTCCTTTCGTCTAATGTCTTCAATAATGCTTGGAAAAACTGCTTCACCTCGTCGGGGTTTTGCAGATAATAATTAGCCTGGGTTGGTTCGTCTGGCATACCCACACGAATACCAATTCCGCGATCGCGCAGCGCTTGGAAGGCATCTTCGTCTGTGGTATCGTCGCCTAAATACATCGGCAGCACATCTGGGGTGTTGATGTCAAGTTTATCCAGCAACCAACAGATAGCACGCCCTTTATCCCAGGCTACGTCTGGCTGTAGTTCAAATATCTTTTTGCCACGGCTTTGGCGTAGCTGTGGATGGTTTTGAACCACCTGATCGACAATGGCTTGAATCCGTTCCACATCTGACTCAGCCACTTCTCGATAATGAAGTGCGATCGCAAACCGTTTCCGTTCCACTTTCGCCCCAGCAATGGGTTTAAGCTGTTCCCGTAGCTGGTGTTCCGCCTCATCTAATTCCGGGAGACTGGCTTGGGCTTGTTGCTGCTGCATCTGGATACCACCCCCAGCGACATCAAAACCGTGGCTACCTGCATAGTAGAGTTTATCGATACCTACCATGTTTTGTACATCCGCCAAGTCCCGTCCACTAATTACCGCCACAATCACTTGATCAGATAACTGTAGGAGTAGCGATCGCATTTCCTGAGACAGGATGGCGGCTTCCGGGCGTTGTACAATCGGCGTCAGTGTCCCATCATAATCGGTAAATAATGCCAATTGGCGATCGCGCAGCCGAGTTTCAATAGTGCTAATTTGTTCCAGCGCCGAGGGGAGGGATTGAGTCGTTTTCTCTGGCGTTACCGAGATATCCCGTAAATCGCGAACCACAACATCCGCACCATGGTGGCGTAAGGCGTCACCACCGCCATCGCGCACCACACCGACAACTAACCCAAATTGTCCCGCTTTTCCCGCTTTCACACCAGATATCGCATCTTCGACTGCGATCGCATTTTCCGGTTCCACAGAAAGTTCACGGGCGGCTTGTAAAAAGATATCGGGTGCGGGTTTCCCATTGAGGTTTAGTTGTGCAGAATCAACGCCATCCACCTTCGTATCGAACAGATCCATTAACCCAGCCTTATCCAAAATCGCTGCACAGTTGCGACTGGAGGAAACAACCGCCGTTTTCACACCTTGCTTTCGCCAGTGATGAATCTGTTCGACTGTATCAGAATAGGTTTCCACGCCTTCCTGTTCCATTACATCCAGAAAAAGCTGATTCTTGCGGTTCCCCAGCCCACAGATGGTTTCCTGATCAGTGGAATCATCAGGATTTCCCTGGGGTAATTCAATCCCACAGGAGGCTAAGAAACTTTTTACCCCATCGTAACGGGGCTTCCCATCCACGTATTCATGGTAATCCGCATCAATATCAAACGGCGTGTAATCATCTCCTTGGCGTTGGGAACGTTGGTGCAGATAATCATCAAACATCTGCTTCCAAGCTTTAGCGTGTAAACGCGCCGTCTGGGTAATGACGCCATCGAGATCTAAAATGACCGCTTTATACTGGTTTTCGCTCATCGCTTTACCTCGTGAGACCCCAACCTCAGCGAAGCAGGTTGGGGAGGGATAGAGGTCAAACCGTGCCACTCACTTCGACTTCGCTCAGTGTGGTGAGGTTTGACAATCCAACTGTTGATACCAGTCCGGTATTTCGCTGCAACAATTGGACTTTTTTGGCAGTGAACTGTCCCAACCGTTTCCAGTTAGCGTCACTCACCGAAACTTTGGTTTTGGTGTCACCGGAAACGTAACCGTAGTAGGTGATGCCTGCTTTTTCAGCCTTGACATAATCGCCCTTCCTTAACCCACTGTGGCGAGTAACCGTGCCACCATAGTTTCGCCGCCGCCCTCCCTTGCTGGGAATCATTAGGTGTAGTTGGCGGCGGCAAATTGGGGGGCGGCTGATTACCGCAAATTGACAGGGTGTTACCGCTATTCCACCATTGAAGGTGCCACTTCTCCCTTTGATTTGGCGATACCATAAGAACTGGGAAGCGGCGAGGCAAATACCATCAACAGCATGGGCGGCAGGTGACTCTTCAGCCTTGTTCTTGGACTTGGGCAAGCCAAGGTACTGTCTTAGGGTTGAGGTGTGCCATCCCTCTTGGGTGTGGACGGTGTAGCCAGCTTGTTCTAACTGTTCAATCTGCCAATAGTTTGGGTCGGCGGGAGATATTGCTACCTCCCGTCTCCCTTTCAAAACCGTGCGTGACAGTTTCCCGTCACACGGCTCCTCAGTGACTTGACCCTTGTCATGGGCACCTCTTCCCTCAGTTAGGGTTAGGCGGTTAGAACGGGTTATCATCCAAATACCTCGCTAACTCTTCATGTGCCAACTGCCTCTTTTGCCTCAAGGCATCCATAGCAGTTTTTTGGTCGTGGCAATGTCTGTGCAGTAGCTGACGGTTGCTCAA
>NZ_JAVJTO010000133.1:0-50706 GCF_040220235.1 Coleofasciculus sp. B1-GNL1-01 | reverse complement strand
TGAAACCTTTATGACAATGGTGAGGTGGCGCTTAACACAAGAAGGTCAGCACAACTCAACTTTCGGCTATATCACCAAGGGTAAGCGCCGGGAGCTATCGATAGAGAAGTCCCACCACAATGATGCTTTTGTCATTGCTGGTGGGAGAACTCAACCTCGCGTAACTAGACCTCTAATGCTCGAACAAATCCGTCGTAACAAGCGGTCGATGGAGCAATTTTACGATGCCAAATATCGCGACCTCAGAGACGGGAAAACCCGATCTGGCTCAGAACTTTCTTCTGGTCGTAGAACAAGGAACATTAATCTTAATGGCGAGAATTTGAGACAGCATCGCGCTCACAAGGTAAGTGCCGGACGCCGCTCTATTAAGAAAAAACGATATCCCTATAAACAACACGACTTAGTTCTGTTTGAAGGAACTATCTATGAAGTGATTGGGATGCAGAATCTAGGCGCTGGCGTAAAACTCAAAAACTATCCTGGAGTGAAAAACAAAGTGGTTAAACCTTCTGTTGTAAAGCCTATTCGCAAGCGAGGAGGGCTATGTGAAGTTGTTTAGTAATTTAGATAATTCGAGGACTCAAAGTCCTCAAATTATCCCACCTATCCATCCCAGCGCCGCCTTCCAGGACGGCATGGGGCTTCCGGTGTTTTTTGCTAACCTAAATTAAAAATGACGAATGACGAATGACCAATGACCAATGACGAATGACAAATGACCAAGAGATCTATTTTGCGTTTTCTGCGTTGGACTGTTCACTTGAGACAATACCCCTGGCGCTCCATCCTCGGAGCGTTCTTAGTCGCAACTCTAGTATGGAGTAGTATCCCGTTGGGGGCGTTGGCTCGCAGCGAAACCCCACCGACGAACGCCCAATCAATCCAACCGTACTTAGATGGCGTCCTTGACCAGGTGACGGAGTTTAGCCTGGATAATGGGATGAAGTTTATCGTTCTAGAACGCCATCAAGCCCCCGTTGTCTCCTTTGCCACCTATGCTGATGTCGGTGGCGTTGATGAACCTGTAGGCAAAACGGGTGTGGCTCACTTTCTAGAACATTTAGCCTTTAAGGGAACCAACCAAATCGGCACCCGAAATTATCAGGCAGAAAAACCCCTGTTAGACCGCTTGGATCAGTTAGCGGCACAAATTAAAGCCGCCAAAACAGCCGGGAACGAGGAAAAGGTTGCCGAATTAAAAGAGGAATTTGCCCAAGTTGAAGCCCAAGCTGCTAGCTTAGTCAAGCAAAATGAGTTTGGTCAAATTGTTGAACAAGCTGGAGGCGTCGGCTTAAATGCCGCCACATCCGCCGATGCGACAGTCTATTTCTACAGTTTCCCCTCCAACAAACTGGAACTGTGGATGTCTTTGGAGTCGGAACGCTTCCTGGAACCCGTATTTCGCGAATTTTATAAAGAACAAGAGGTGATCCTCGAAGAACGGCGGCTGCGAACCGACAACTCGCCCATCGGTCAAATGATCGAGGCGTTTCTGGATACCGCCTTCCAAGTCCATCCCTATCGGCGTCCGGTAATTGGGTATGACGAAGATATCCGCAACCTGACTCGCGACGATGTACGACAATTCTTTGAAACTCACTACGTTCCCAGTCAATTAACCATGGCGATTGTGGGTGATGTTGATCCCGACGAGGTGAAAGAGTTGGCTCAAGTTTACTTCGGACGCTATGAGGCAAAACCCGCCGCACCGGGAGTCAGCATCGTCGAACCTCCCCAGCAACAAACACGGGAAGTGACGTTGGAATTACCGTCTCAACCGTGGTATTTAGAAGGATACCATCGACCCTCTCGAACCCATCCTGACCATGTAGTGTATGAAATTATCGGGCGTTTACTCAGCGATGGTCGCACCTCTCGCCTGTATAAATCGTTGGTTCAAGAACAACAAGTCGCCCTCTCCGCCGCCGGATTTAGCGGGTTTCCGGGAGATAAATATCCCAATCTGATGCTGTTATATGCCCTAACTGCACCCGGACATACGGTTGAAGAAGTGGCGACAGCCTTGCGAGAAGAAATTGAGCGACTTAAAACTGAACCCGTTTCAGCCCAAGAGTTGGAACGTGTGAAAACCCAAGCCCGTGCTGGCTTATTGCGATCGCTCGATTCTAATATGGGAATGGCACGTAATTTAGTTGAATATCAGGTGAAGACAGGCGACTGGCGCAATCTGTTTAATGAACTCCAGGCAATTGTCAAAGTTACACCAGCTGATATCCAACGGGTGGCTCAAGCGACGTTTACACCTGACAATCGCACCATTGGACGGTTGTTATCGAGTCAATAGTCTTATGTCAGGGAATAGGGAATGGGGAACAGGGAATAGGGAACAGTAAAGAATCTTCTAACCTGCCAAGGTAGTTGTTATACTCCTCAAACCCTTACATAAGACATAAGACGAATGCCAATAAGAGCCGTTAACTTTAATTTTTCCCCTCTTCTTATCTAATGAGCAATCTTACATTGAACAGATTCCGTCGAAAAGTCTGGCGCTGGTGTGGATTACTGGTTGCCACAATGCTGTTGGTTGTCGTATCGCGCACGCCTGCTGTGGCGGCTACGGCAAAGCATTATACCGAGTTAACCTTTCCGCCTCTATCAGAAATTCAGATTCCTGAGTATACTCGCTATCAACTGGATAATGGCATCGTCGTCTATTTAATGGAAGACCACGAATTGCCCTTGGTGAGTGGGACAGCGATGATTCGTACAGGCGATCGCCTTGAACCTGCTGATCAGGTGGGCTTAGCCAATATTACCGGAGAAGTCCTCCGCACAGGTGGAACAACCGAACATTCGCCGAATGAACTGAATCAGTTACTCGAACAACGGGCGGCGTCTGTGGAAACAGGGATTAGCACGTCAAGTGGTAGCGCTAGTTTCAATGCCCTCAGCGAAGATGTGGATATGGTGTTTAACTTATTTGCTGAGGTGATTCAAAAGCCTGCCTTTGCTGAAGATAAGCTGGAGTTGGCGAAAAAGCAACAAGCGGGACAAATTGCCCGTCGCAATGATGATCCTAAAGATATTGCCAGTCGCGAATTTACGAAACTGATTTATGGGGATCAGAGTCCTTATGCCCGCACCGTTGAATATGAGACGCTAGCCAATATCTCCCGTGACGATGTGGTGGAATTTTACCAGACCTATTTCCATCCCGAACGGATGATTTTGGGTATTGTCGGGGATTTTGATTCCGACAAGATGCGATCGCGGATTCAGGAAAAGTTTGGTAACTGGAACCCCTCATCCCCTCCCCCAGAGATAACCGTACCGTCTGCGTCTCAGGCAAAGGAAGAGGGTTTCTTTGTCGTGGATCAGGATCAACTCACCCAAAGTTATGTGTATCTGGGACATATTGGCGGAGAATTTGATAACCCTGATTATCCGGCGTTAGATGTGATGAATCAAATCCTCAACGGGTTTGGCGGGCGGTTATTTAATGAAGTGCGATCGCGCCAAGGGTTAGCCTATTCTGTCTATGGGTTCTGGAGTCCTCGCCACGATTATCCTGGCATGTTTGTTGCGGGTGGACAAACTCGTTCTGAAGCAACGGTATCCTTGATTCAAGCGATTCGCTCAGAAATTGAGAAAATCCGCACCACGCCAGTCACCCCAGAAGAACTTGAGTCTGCTAAAGACCAAGTTTTGAACTCATTTGTGTTTAACTTCCAAGATCCCAGCCAAACCTTATCGCGGCTGATGCGGTATGAATATTATGGGTATCCCGAAGATTTTCTCTTCCGCTATCAGCAGCAGGTGAAAGAGACGACGATTGAAGATGTGCAACGGGTGGCGCAAAAATATCTCCAACCCAATCAACTGGTGACATTGGTTGTTGGGAATACCAACGCCATTCAGCCTCCCTTAACCAGTCTGTCTAACAATGTCACATCGTTAGATATCACCATTCCCGAACAAAGCAGTTAGTTGATGGTTAATGGTTGATTGTTGATGATGTGCTTAAATCAGAGGGAGTAGGAGTGTAGGGGCGGGTTTGACTGATAATGTTGTATTGATATCCGATAACTTAACTAAACCCGCCCTTCTCAACCAACCAATGACCAATGACCAATGACCAATAACAAATGACACCGACCCAGTTATTAATTTTCGCATCTGCTGGCTTATTTGCCGGAATCCTAGCCGGCTTTTTGGGGATCGGTGGCGGTACAGTTCTTGTACCTTTATTAGTAACCTTAGGATATGACTATCAACAAGCCGTTGCCACAAGTACCCTATCAATCGTGATTACAGCGATTTCGGGTACGGTGCAGAATTGGCGGCTGGGTAACATACATTTTAAACGGATCATTGCCATTGGCTTTCCGGCTATCGTAACAGCGCCAATTGGCGCTTATTTAACAGAATTATTTGCCGACTACTGGTTAAAAGCCGCATTTGGACTATTACTCCTACTTAATATTTACTTAGTTCGACTTCGCAAACGTTTGAAAGCCAGAGAAAAGCAAGACGCTTCAGAAACGGAACATCCTCGACAAACTCCACACTCTAAAAGTCAAGCAGCATTAGCCAGAATTGGCACAGGAAGTGCCGCAGGCTTACTCGCTGGAGTCTTTGGTGTGGGTGGCGGCGTGATTCTAGTTCCCTTGCAAATTTTACTCTTGGGAGAAAGTATTAAAACGGCAATTCAAACCAGTTTAGGCGTGATTGTAATTACCGCAATTTCGGCTTGTATCGGTCATGCTGTACAGGGGAATGTGTTATGGATTGAGGGATTACTTCTGGG
Source organism: Coleofasciculus sp. B1-GNL1-01 (assembly GCF_040220235.1). Lineage (NCBI taxonomy): Bacteria > Bacillati > Cyanobacteriota > Cyanophyceae > Coleofasciculales > Coleofasciculaceae > Coleofasciculus > Coleofasciculus sp. B1-GNL1-01. Next base: position 45,935 of record NZ_JAVJTO010000133.1, on the reverse strand, counting down.
TACAGGGGGGTTATTGGGAGCGCAAATTAGTACCCGTTTTTTGCCTAAATTACCCGATCCGGTGGTCAGTTTGGCATTTAGTACATTACTGGCTATCTTAGCCATTTACTTTTTCTGGCAGGCATGGCAAGGTTATAGCTAAACACAGCATCTGTTGGGAAGTGGGAAAGGTGAGGAAAGGAATGTTTTGAAATCTTACCCTTCAATCATGTCCGCCATGTAGGGGCGGGTTTAGGGACTCAATTCACAAAGAAACCAATAACATTTGTACAAAACCCGCCCTTCCCCACCCAATAACTTCCGTTTAAATGGTTGATTCGGATACAATGGAAGCGATCGCCTTGATCAAATCAGGGTAGGAACTACTCATGTCCCAAAGCTTTATATAATAGGCTTTTGCTCCCACTATTGCAAGAAAGCCTAGCGCGTAGCGCTATACTTCATTTTCCTTCAGAATGCCGCTTGCTAAAATACCGAGAATTTTATCCACATCTTTGAGATAATATTCGCTTAAATCAATGGACAAGGTTTGCCCTTCTAATTTAAGAAATTGCCAAATACTACCTGTCGTCACTGCACCGTAAATTGTTTTAATCTCACTTTCTGATCGCTGATTGAAAATTTGGGACGCAACCATTGCCGCCGCACACTGTCCCAGTCCGGCATTAATATTCTCTTTTTTGGCTTCTATAATTGTAATGACGGGTGCTGTTACGATCAGGATTTCTGGGGATTTAGTAATAATAAAATCACAGACCCCATTTAATCCTTTGTCTTTATCTACAGTAAAATCGACTCCAGAGAATAAATTTATTTGCTCATTTAATTGGCGGCGTAAATCAACTAATATGGGTGCTATAATCAGTTCTGAACGCGCTTTTTCACTATTACTAGCTAATGCGATCGGTAGGTTATAGTTAATAATTTCTGCCAGTAATGTACTGGTGGCTAATTCAGGACTATCGGCGAAAATATCGCGTTTTTCTAACGTAGTTAAGCCGAACTCTTGTTTGGCTTTAGTTAAAGTAAAGTCGCTGTAAGACATAAGATGATTATGGGTGATAACAACAGTTATCCTGATCGCCCTGAATTGGTAGAAATGTCTTAACTGTGATCAACAGAGGGTGAGAAAAATTGCGATCGCGCGGCTTGAGTGTCTTGCAGGTGCTGTTCCAAACCTTGCCAGTCGCTTTGCTCAACCCGTTTAATCAATTCATCGAGACGGTGACGATAAGATAGGAGCGATCGCAATAAAAAGTCCCGGTTATAACGCGCCATCATCACCCCTAACTCTGGATTTCCGCCACCCACGCGACTGGTATCCCGAAAGCCGGAACTGGCTAACTGCTGTATTAACTCTAGGACAATCGGATCAGTTTCATCGATACAGGCATTAATTAGACTCGCACTCACCATAACCGGGAGGTGAGAAATCCAAGCCACGGCGCGATCATGATCTTGAGGACTACAGAAATAAACCTGATCGGTGAGCGATCGCACCAAATGCTCAACCTGTTTCACCGCGTCGGTTGGTGTCGTATCCAGAGGTGTCAACACATAAGGGCGATCGGTAAATAACCCCGATACCGCCGCCTCAATCCCATTCGATTCTCGACCCGCCATCGGATGTCCACCGACAAAATTATGCCACAGGGGTGTCACCGCTTCCAGCACCGCCGTTTTCACCGAACCCACATCCGTGATAATAGTTTCCGGGGATAGATGGGGAATTAACGCCTGAAGCGTTGGCGCGATCGCTGAAATTGGCGTACAAATAAAAATAATATCAGACGCTGCCAAAAGGTTCATTTTGACACTCGCGTCATCCACGACACCGAGTTCAATGGCTCTGTTGCAGGTATAGTCTTGGCGAGACACTCCCAAGACTGAATGACCTAATTTTCTCAAATCTAGTCCTAGGGAACCGCCAATGAGTCCAAGTCCAACAATCCCAATCTTCATGATCCCATGCCATCCACGCTAAGCTAATCAAATCCTATTTAAATGTTTTAGGCAAAGCTGGAGTGAGAGAATCTTAGCACCCTTCCCGATTAGGCTAGGCGCTACCCTTTACCCGTGAGAGAGGATAAGTAAGACAAGGGAGAATGATTTTAATTGATCCCACTCAACTCTACCTTGACACTCTACTGGGCAACTGGCTCCGATAACAACACAACTCGGTAGCGCTTTCCTTAAAAACGTATCCTCTGGCAGTTCAATTTAAGGATAGCATTAATGAATGTGACGGCAATTCTCAAAAAATATGCGGCTGGCGTGAAAAACTTTTCCGGTGCAAACCTTGCCGAAGCCAATCTGAGTGGGATTAATCTCAGTGGTGCCGATTTAAGTGAAGCCAACTTAAGTGTAGCCAACCTCAGTGGTGCCTATTTAATTGGAACCAATTTGAGTCGGGCGCGACTCAATGTAGCCAGACTCAGTGGTGCAAATCTTACCAAAGCCAACTTAACCCAAGCCAATCTCAACGTTGCCAATTTGATTCGAGCCGACTTGGGGGGAGCGCAACTGACGCAGGCGGCGATGATTCGGGCGGAACTAATTCGTGCCAAGTTAAGTGGTGCCACCCTGACAGAAGCCAACCTCAGTGGGGCGGATCTGCGAGAAGCTGCCCTCAGAGACGCCAAACTGCAACGGGCTAATCTGAGCGAAGCCAATCTACGTGGGGCGCTTGTCATCGGTGCAATTCTAGAAGGTGCCAATTTAAACGCCGCCGATTTGAGCCGTAGTGATCTGAGTAATAGCAATTTTCGACAGGCTGAATTTAAGCAAGCCAATCTCAGTTGTGCCAATTTAGCGGGTGCGGATCTCAGTGGTGCGAACTTGCGCTGGACTGACTTGAGTGGTGCGAATCTCAGTTGGGCAAATCTGAGTGAGGCGAAATTAAGCGGTGCGAATTTAACCGGGGCGGATTTGACTCATGCCAATTTGCTCAATACCAGTTTAGTGTATGCGGATTTGACCCAAGCGCGACTCATTCATGCCGATTGGATTGGGGCAGATTTAACTGGGGCAACGCTCACGGGAGCAAAATTGCATGGCGTGTCTCGTGTTGGTCTCAAAACCCAAGGGATTGTCTGCGAGTGGGTTGATTTGAGTCCAGAGGGCGATCGCTCTCGGGTGGTAAACCTGTCAACAGAAGAAGTCTCGCACAAGTTTTTTAATGAAACCCTACCCACCGTCACTATTCTCATCGATGCGCCTTTAGATATCGCCGCGAATTTAGCCCTAGTCCGTGTTTATCATCAACTAGCGCAGACTTTCCCGGTTCTCAATACAGCACCCAATGTGAACGTAGGCGTGCGAAAAACCTCTTTGACCTTTAGTGCCAGTAATTCTGAATTATTGATTATTGCTTACTTAGGAATTGTCCCATTTAACGATGCAACGATTACCCAGCAAAATATTATCACATTGCTCAAGAAGCTAGAACCCAGTGTTCGGGAAAAGTGGGGAATTACAACGTCCCAATCCATTCAAGAGTTCCAGCAAACCCTTAACCAAGGGATTGACCAGTCAAAAATGGCAGTGGATTTTAGGAAGTCGAGTCCTTTCTTCCAAGCTCCCACTCAAACCATCATCACCAACTCTCACAATCAAACTTGGACAGCTTACTACCATCCAGCCTTTGGTAAGCCGTTGATGCAATCTCAATAGGCAGCGGAGCAGAGGGAGCAGAGGGAGCTGGGGGAGCAGAGGGAGCTGGGGGAGCTGGGGGAGCTGAGGACGAATGACGAATGACGAATGACTTATAACAACCATAGAAGAAAGTGTTATCCTCCACAGTATTGTGTTGTGTGAGGAAATTCAAGTTATGGTTACGTCTCCTGTCCGACGTCAGGACATCCATCGGTTTACCCCTAGACATCATCTACACAAATCTTCGACCCATGGAACGCTAACGGATTTATCCCTAACCTTGCCCAAGACTCCCTTGTTTGGTACGGATGGCATTCGGGGACGAGTGGGAGAACTGCTTACGGCTGAATTGGCGCTACAAATTGGGTTTTGGGCAGGTCAGGTCTTACATTCGCAAGCCTCAGCATTGGGTCCAGTGATTGTTGGACAGGACTCGCGAAACTCTAGTGATATGTTGGCATCGGCGCTGAGTAAAGGCTTAAACTTAGCGGGATTGGAGGTTTGGAATTTAGGGTTATGTCCCACGCCTGGGGTTGCCTATCTTACCCGTTTCTCAGAAGCGATGGGTGGGGTGATGATTTCTGCTAGTCATAATCCCCCAGAAGATAATGGGATTAAGTTTTTTAGCGCTCAAGGGACAAAACTGCCAGGGGAATTGCAGCAGCAGATTGAGGCAGGTATCCGAGGTCTAGTCGATAAGGCTGTGGTGACTCATACTCAGGGTCAGCATTATCACCGACCGGAATTAGTGGGACGTTATTTGGAATCATTACGGCGTCCCCTGCACTCTGTAACCCATTTACAGGGGATGAAAATTGTCCTGGATTTGGCGTGGGGGGCTTCGGTGAAGTTAGCCGAACAAGTCTTTTCTGAGTTGGGAGCAACAGTTATCTGTTTGCATAATCAACCGGATGGCGATCGCATTAATGTAAATTGTGGCTCTACTCATTTAGCCTGTCTCCAGAAGGCGGTACGAGAACAGTCGGCTGATATGGGGTTTGCCTTCGATGGTGACGCGGATCGGGTGATGGCGGTTGATAGCGAAGGTCGAGTCGTTGATGGCGATTATATTCTCTATTTCTGGGGGCAAACATTACGACAAACCAATCAACTCCCCGATGATTTAATTGTTGCCACGGTTATGGCAAATCTGGGCTTTGAACGGGCATGGAAAGCCAGTGGTGGTAAACTGGTACGCACGGCTGTGGGTGACCAATATGTGCAAGCGGCAATGGATCGCAGTGGAGCTATGCTTGGTGGTGAACAGTCTGGACATATTCTTTGTTACCATTACGGCTTGACAGGCGATGGCATGTTAACGGCTTTGCATTTAGCCTCATTGGTACGTCAGTCGGGGGTCGGCTTGAAAACATTAGTGGATCAAAGCTTTCAGACTTATCCCCAACTATTACAAAATGTGCGCGTCGAAAACCGCGATCGCCGCTTACATTGGCAAGACTGTCAACCCCTAATGGATGCGATCGCCCAAGCTCAAACCGTGATGGCAGATCAAGGGCGAGTTTTAGTCCGAGCATCGGGAACCGAACCCGTCATCCGAGTGATGGTAGAAGCCATTGAAGCGCAAATGGCAACGCACTGGACAGCTAAACTGGTTTCTGTCGTCGAAAACCATTTGGGTTAGAAGAAGGCAGGAGAGGAGGCAGGAGGGAACACTGTTCACGGGGAACTCTAATTTAATTTTTTCTCCCCCAGCTTCCTCAGCTCCCCCAGCTTCCCTAGCTTCCCTAGCTTCCCCATCTCCCCCAGCTTCCCCAGCTCCCCCAGCTCCCTCTGCTTCCCCAGCTTTCCCATCTTCCCTCCCCCTACACCTTCACTGGTGGATGTGCCACAATCGAAAGAAACGGGCAGCCTGACAGCTTTGCCATGGTTAAATCGAAATCGAAATCAAAAGTCAAAAAATCGAAAACTTCAAAAAAAGGAAAAAAGCAGTCAAAGCAGTCTGAAGCTCCTCTCCTGAGTTTGAAGGAGCAGTTAGCCCAACAGCGTAAAGCGAAAAAGCAGCGCCAAGAACTGATTCAATGGCTGTTCATGACGCTATTGCCGGGGATATTCCTAGGGGCGATCGCGAGTGTAGTGGCTGAACCGAAGATGGGTGTGATCGCCGGAGCTATCATACCCTGTTTTGGTCTGTCCTACAAATATCCCCGCAAGGCACTGTGGCTATTTCTCATTTACATGCCCTTTAGCGGCACGGTTGTATATACCCTCGGCGGTAGCGCCCTACTCCAATTAGCCAAAGATGGATTATATTTTCCTGCCCTAATTGGCTTATATCAACAGTGCCGACGCGAAAAGAAACCCTTCTTTGTTCCCCAAACCCTAATGTCAACACTGAGTATTTGCTTGGGGTTTTCTCTGTTGACATTATTCTTTGTTAACGGTTTACATTTGACGGGCAATGCGTCAGGACAACCTTTTCTTCAAGGAATTTTGGGCTTGAAAATTTTCCTAGGATATGTTCCCCTGATTTTTTGCGCCCAACATTTGCTCAAAAGTAAAAAAGAGTTGTTATTTTGTAGCCGCTTGCATCTAGGTCTGGCAATTATTTGCTGTCTCCTAGGGCTGTGGCAATACATGATGCTAAAGCAGGGTGTCTGTAAAGGTACGGATCACCTCTCCGGGGTTGAATTATTTAAAGCTAGCTTAGAAGCTCGGTGTTATATTGGTGGGGCGTTGCTGTACAGTCCATCACAAAATATGATTCGCTTGCCAGGAACCTTTGTGTCTCCTTGGCACTGGGGTTGGTTCTTGATAGGCAATAGCGCATTGACATTTGCCGCCGCATTTAGCGATTCGTCTTTTTTGTGGCGGATTGGAGGTTTGGCAGGTATGGCACTGGTTTTTGTTAATGCGGTAATCTGCGGTCAGCGAATTGCTTTAGCTTTAGTTCCAGCTATTACGATACTTTTGTTAATCCTTACAGGTCAGATAACGAATCTCAAGCGGTTTCTTCCAATAGGCGTGGGACTCGGCTTGGTGATTGCAATTGGCTTAGCCATGAATCCAGAACTGGTTCAGGAACGAATTGACAGTTTTAAGAGTCGTGCCGAGGCTTCACCACCGCAAGCATTCATTCAAGAACAATTTGAATGGGCAACTTATAACACCAAGGGATGGCTCGGTAATGGTTTAGGACGAGCCACGAATTCTACTCGCACCTTTGGGGATGTTTCACTGGTTGAAACCTATTATCCCAAACTTATCTTTGAAGTCGGTACCATCGGAACCTTAGCATTTTTGGCGTTTGTGACGCACTTGACATTTACTACATTTAAAGCCAAACAGTCAGTGCGTGACAAAAATTTACGTAGTTTTGGCTCTAGTTATTGGGTTTTTGTGTTGATTATCAGTTATAACACCTATTGGTATCCTTTGGATACAGACCCCGTAGCGGTCTATTACTGGTTCTTTGCAGGGGTAATCCTAGCCTTACCCAAGATAGACCGACAGGAACTGCGAAAACAGAAACTTGTCGAACAACAGGATGAATCTGACGTACAAAAGAACGGTAAAAAAAAGGTATCTAAACCACGAATTGCTACCCCAGCAGCCTCTTAGTGGATGAGGGGATGAGGGGATGAGGGGGTGAGGGGGTGATGGGATGATGGGGTAGCGGGGAAAGCCATGTAGAGACGTAGCATGCTACGTCTGGGAGCTGGGGGAGAGGATTAGCAATGAACAATGAACTATCAACAATCACCATTTTCAAAAAACAGTCGTGAATGAGCCGTTAATTTCAGTCATTATTCCTACTTACGAACGCGAGGAACCCTTGCGAGATACCTTAGACGATGTACTCAAGCAAGACTATCCTGCTGTTGAAATTTTAGTGGTAGATCAAACGCAAAACCACAAGCCTGAAATCGAAACTTATTTACAACAATTGGCGAATGAGCAGAAAGTTAAATGGTTTCGGGTGAACTGGGCGAGTTTACCTGGGGCGCGAAATTATGCCGTGCGACGGGCGACAGGCGAAATTATTGTGTTTATCGATGATGATGTGAAAATGCCTGCTGGGTATTTGCAAGCCCACGCCCGTAACTATGAACGTCAGGAGGTTGGGGCGGTTGCGGGGCGAGTGTTTGACCGCATGAAGCTAGCCGATTCTCAGAAAAAACATCAAGGAGAGTATGAAATCGAGAATTTGCCCCCTCAGGCGATGGACCCTGGAATTGCTTGGTATCACATTGACCTAGTGCATACGATTAAACCGCAGTGGGTGATTTCCGCTAGAGGCTGTAATATGTCCTACCGTCGGGAGATTTTTACCAAGCATGGGATATGGTTTGATGAACGATTTCGCGGGAGTGCGGTACGGGAAGAGTCAGATTTTTGTCTGCGATTGCGGCAAACGGGGTATCAGATTTGGTATGATCCCGATGCCTCTTTGGTGCATTTAGGCGAAGAGACGGGTGGTTGTCACGATATTAGTACGCGATCGCTTAAATACCAAGTCACGTTTTACCACAATCATTTCCTGATGGCGCTGAAGAACCTTACCCCCAGTCAGCAGGTGCGCTTATTTGCCAAGCTTTTTGATTGTCACGTTCTCGGAAATCCTCCCTGTAACAAGAGTGGTTCGCCAATTAAAATTGTCACTCGTGCAGGGTTCTACACTATCGGATTTATCGACGCCCTGAAAACTCAAATCAAGTCCAGTTGGGATCAGGGGCAAGTTTATACCCAGTTGGATGAAAAAGCTGATGGTTGATTGGGGACGTTTTGACCCTTCGCGACATTCAATTGGCATGATTTGTAGGGGCGGGTTTAGGGACTCTCGTGTCGCGATTGATAGTAACCTTGGTACAAAACCCGCCCTAACTCAGTGTTAAGATAACTCCCTATCTACCCCATCTCCCTTATCTTCTCTATTCCCTCTAAAAAAATGAAAATTCTAGTTGCCAGTCATACCTATATTGTTGATCTTAACTGCGAAAAGCTACGCGAACTCGCGAAATTAGAACCTGATATTGAAGTCACCGTAGTCGTACCCCGTCGCTGGCGTCCAGGGGGGGTACAAAATAAAATTATTGAAACCAAACCGCGTCAAGAGGGTTCATTTCGAGTTGTCCCTGTCTCGAACTTTAGCCAAAACAACCAGGGATTACTCACATTTGGCGCAGATATTCTTCCCTTATTGCGAGACTTTAAACCCCATATCATTCAAGTTGAACAAGGCGCAAAGGCATTAGGTTATGCTCAATTCATCGCATTGAATCAACTTTTAAGACTCAAGGCAAAAAATGTTTTCTTTACTTGGTGGAATTTACCCTATCAGGTTAAGTTTCCTTTATCGATATTGCACGACTATAACCTTCAGAATACTCACGGACTGGTTGCAGGAAATCAGGATGCGGTGGAAGTACTCCAGCAACATGGTTATCAGGGGGCTTATACCGTTATGCCTCAATTAGGTGTGGATGAAAGCCGATTTCGCCCCCAAACCCAGCCAGAGTTACAACGAAAGTTAGGACTTCAAGAGGATGAATTTGTTGTCGGATTTGTGGGGCGGTTTGTTGAGGAGAAAGGGTTATTAACCCTAGGGGAAGCCTTGGCAGGTATTAAGGATTATCCCTGGAAGTGGTTGTTGCTAGGACGCGGTTCTCTGCAAACTGTGTTAATGGAAAAGGCGGTGGAATGGGGAATTAAAGACCGGATGATTTGGGTGGAGAGTGTTCCTCATGACGAAGTGCCAAATTATATTAATTTGATGAATGTTTTAGTCTTGCCATCTGAGACGACGTACAAGTTTAAAACGTTAACTGCGGCGGGATGGAAGGAACAGTTTGGTCATGTTTTAATTGAAGCGATGGCATCGAAAGTGCCTGTGATTGGGTCGGATTCGGGGGAAATTCCGAATGTGATTGGTGATGCGGGTTTGGTGTTTCCGGAGGGGAATGTAGAAGGGTTACGTGGCAAGTTGGTATCGCTGATGGAACAGCCGGAGTTGGCGAAGCAGTTGGCTGGGTTGGGGTATGAACGGGCAATGAACCAGTATACGAATAAGGCTTTGGCGCGGAAGTTGTTTGATTTTTATCAAAGACTTATTGAATGATAAGTCGGGGAATCGGAATTATATTTTTTAACGCAGAGGGGCGCAGAGGTTTACGCAGAGGACGCAGAGGGGTTAAAGCAGGGGGAGTTTATTTTTATAGGGTTTGGAAATAATTGGTGATGATATGACGTAGCTTTCTTTTGAAGGGAGTGAGTATGACAAATGATGAATGATGAATGACGAATGACAAATGACGAATGACGAATGACGAATGACAAATGAAAAAAATGCGAATTTTACAAATTGTCCCTTCAATTTCGCTGGTTTATGGGGGTCCGAGTCAAATGGTGCTGGGGCTTTCTAAAGCGCTAGCAAATCAGGGTGTAGATGTTACGATATTGACGACCGATAGTAATGGGGATTTTGGTCAACCACCACTGGATGTTCCTTTAGATAAACCTGTTCCCCAGGATGGTTATCAGGTGCGATATTTCCGGTGTTCTCCGTTCCGTCGTTATAAGTTTTCCCTCGATTTATTACGTTGGTTGTGGCAACATGCAGGGGAGTTTGATCTGGCGCATATTCACGCCCTGTTTTCACCCGTGAGTACTGCCGCCGCAACAGTCGCCCGAAAACGAAATTTACCCTATATTTTGCGTCCCTTGGGTACGCTTGATCCGGCGGATTTACAGAAGAAGCGACGATTAAAACAAGTTTATGTGGGTTTATGGGAACGTGCTAATTTAGCGGGGGCGGCGGGAATTCATTTTACCAGTGAACAAGAGGCGAAGATTTCTCAACGGTTTGGTACAGATGCGCGGGATATTGTGATTCCTTTGGGGGTGACGCCTCCGGAGGATGTAGGGATGTTGCATGCAACGTCTCTACGTCAGGGCGGGTTTTGCACAAACGATATCATCAATGGTGAAACAAAAGTCCCTAAACCCGCCCCTACAGATGTTCTAGAGAATGTCTCTACCCAATCCCCAATCCTATTATTTATGTCTCGAATTGATCCGAAGAAAGGATTGGATTTACTGATTCCGGCTTTAGAAACGCTTTTGGCTGAAGGGTTAGGGTTTCAGTTTATCTTAGCGGGCGCGAATCCCCAAGATCCAGAGTATGAACGTCAAATTCAACAACAGATTCGGGCGTCGTCGCTATCGTCTCAGACGACAATTACAGGGTTTGTTGAGGGAGAAGTAAAAGCGGCGTTGCTACAAAAGGCGGATCTATTTGTTTTACCCTCTTATTATGAAAATTTTGGCATTGCTGTCGCTGAAGCGATGGTGGCGGGGACTCCTGTGGTAATTTCGGATCAGGTGCATATTTGCCCAGAGGTGAAGGAGGCGGAAGCAGGATGGATTTGTGGGTGTGATGTGGCGTCGTTGACTCAAACCTTACGGGAAGCGCTAAGGGATGCTGGGGAACAAAAGCGGCGTGGAGTCAATGCTAGAGACTATGCACTAGAGCATTATAGTTGGGATGCGATCGCGCAGACTATGATTGAGGCATATCAAACTATAGTGAGGCAATAGGCAATAGGCAATAGGCAATAGGGGAAAGAGATAGAGAGTTTTTTTTGAAAGCAAAGCACAGACAATCTAGATACACATCTCATTTGAAAACGCTGTATAACTGACACCTGATAACTGATAACTGATAATGGCAGATATTGATAACCTCCTCAATGAAATAGCCGCCCAAGAAACCCAACTTCAGGATACCGAGTTTCTTGCCCCTTGTGTTCAAGGGGGAAACGTTCGCACGTCAGTGGCGAATCTGATTTATACCTTTACCCCCCAACCAAGTGATTTTGAGGGGTGGGGTATTTTTCGTCCTGTGGATGAGAAAACGGCTGAGGTAGTAGAAGAAGCGAGTTTACCTCAATTAGCGGAGTATCTGAAATTACTTAAACCTCTGCGCTTACGATTAGCTTATCCATTGCGTTCATTGACGTGGTTGGCGTATCCCATTAATGAGTCGGATATGCAGCAACGTTTGGGTATGGTTAAGCCTGTTCCTGTCCATTTGGTTAGCGAAGGTGCTGCATTTGAGCCGATTATTGCCCGTTTTGATGGTACAGCGTTTTGGTTTGATGAAATCGACAGACGCGCTGAACCTCAACCGACTGAACAGTTACGAGAACAGTTAGAACAGGTTACTCTAGCGGATCAGGTGCGGTTTACGGGAATGACACCAGAAATGCGGACGGTTTATGAGTTGGTATTGCAACAAACACCTGCGTATCAGCAGCGAGAACACCATCGGCGTCAAGCGAGAGAAGCAGAGGGAGCTGGGGGAGCTGGGGGAGCTGGGGGAGCTGAGCGAACGGATGAACAACGGTTGCGGGATGCGTTACAGATGGGAGGTGGGAGATTGCGGACATTTCGCGATCGCGGCGAGTTTTGGCAAGTGGAATGGACGACTCGTGATGGGGAACGTCATACTTCTGCGATCGCGAAGGGGGATTTAACCGTGATGAGTTCGGGAATCTGTCTAAGTGGTTGCGATCGCGACTTTGATTTACAATCCCTGGTTGGTGTGATCGAAGCCCGATTCTAGAACAGCAGTCCAGTAATCGAATCATCTTCATTGCTGTCCCCTGCACTAAGAAATGTAAACAAGCGTCAAATTCTGACTGTTCTCTGTTCCCCGTTTCCCATCTCAACCATCAACTTTAATTTTCTCCCCCTACTGACCAACATTTCTTTACGAAGATTTCAAGAAACTATCCCTGAATCTTGACTACAATCTAGTTATCGTCTACCACAATCTCTATTCAATACAGAGAGAGACATAAGATGCTGACCAAAAAAGCTCACCAGAGAAAATTCAGTAACTCCTTTGACTTTAGTCAACTCTTTGCTCAAAGTATGAAAAAGGGTCAAATCAGTCATTCTGACTGGTACGAATTGCTGATCACACCGCTGGATAATGCCTTTACCTCCGATCATGAGGAGGCGGTGACTCGATTAATCTATGGGGTGCGACATGGCTTTGTTAAAGTCATTGAGAACGGTTAGTTGTTTCAATCGAGTCATTGGTTATGTCGCGATACGTCCGGTGGACACGCTTCGCGAACGCGGTGATTGCCCAATTTTATAGATAATGTCTATTTTCTTTCACGAAAACCTCTATCGAACACCTACCCTAATGACACGGTTGCAGGAGTTTCCGGTAACTGTATGTGGGGCTGGGGCGCTGGGGGCAAATCTGACCGAAAACCTGGCGCGTTCTGGGTTTAGCAGGTTACGGGTAATCGATCGCGATCGCATCGAGGAACGCAATCTTTCTACTCAACCCTATTACAAATCAGATGTTGGTGCTTATAAAACTAAGATATTGACAAATACGCTCTATCGTGCATTAGGTATTACTGTCGATGGGCGTGCCAAAGAACTAACGGCGGACAACTGTTCTCAATTACTTCGGGATAGTCAGGTAGTCATTGATACCTTTGACAATAGTGTCGCCCGTCAAGCGGTGAAAGATTATTGTCAACAGGTGCAGATTCCCTGTTTGCATGTGGGATTGGCAAGTGATTATGCAGAGATCATTTGGAACGATCATTATCGCGTTCCCTCACCTGCCAATGATGATATTTGTGATTATCCCTTAGCGCGAAATTTAGTTATGCTGGCGGTGGCGGTTGCTTGTGAGGTAATTATTACCTTTGTCGCTACTGAAAAGCAACAAAATTTCACGATTACGTTAGCCGATTTAGCGGTTAAGCCTTTGAATCCGTAGGGGGCGGGTTTAGTTAAGTTATTAATGGGTGGCAAAATGTTATCTGTAAAACCCGCCCCTACAACTGGGTTGTCAGACGTGCCATGGCGCTGGAATCCTACAGTCTTCTGTTTATTAACAAGCACCGAGTCGGGTAAAAACAACGGAAATTGTTTTCCAAATAATCATTAAATCATACCCAGGATGCCATTGTTTCTGATAGTTTAAATCAAGAGCAACCACCGCCTCAAAATCCTGTACCTGCGAGCGCCCGTTGACTTGCCATTCGCCTGTGATCCCCGGTTTTACGTTTAATCGCTGCCAATGCTTGAGGTTATAGTAGATTACTTCATCTGGGGTGGGCGGACGAGTGCCAACTAAACTCATGTCTCCGATTAAAACGTTCCAAAATTGCGGAAATTCGTCTAAGCTAGTTCCGCGCAGAAAACGCCCCACAGGAGTGATGCGGGGGTCATTGTCATTCTTAAATAGGTGTCCTTGGACTTGATTGGGAATTTGGGATTTGAGGGTGTCCGCTTGGGAAATCATTGAGCGAAATTTCCAAATTTTGAAGGGTTTGCCGTAAAGCCCGTGGCGGGTTTGACTATAGAAAATCTTACCAGGACTATCGAGTTTTATGGCAATGGCGATAGGGAGAAAAAGAATTCCTAAAATCAGAAGTCCGATTAGAGACCCCATAATATCAATGCAGCGTTTAGAAAGGGAATAGGTTGAAGGATGAAGCGAGAAAATTAATATCTGATTATTGAAGAGTGATGGCTGATGGATATAGTTTTCATCGCAACGATTTGGGTTGAGGGTAAATGCAGTCATTGGACTTGTTCCTTCAGTTCAGATAACTTGAGATGTAATACTAATTAATGCGGTGTCAGAAATAAAGGTGATACTCCGGTTGCTCAAAAATTCTGAAGCTGTTCTTGGCGATCTAATAGTTCTAGGTAGGAGATGGGTACGACTAGGGGCCAAAGAAGAGCGGCGATGAGTAAGAACATGAGCGAGTGAAATCGGCTTTGGGGAGAGAGGTTTTCCTCACGTTGCAAAAAGCCTAGCCATCGTGTGAACAAAAGCGGTAACATGACTAAGTAAAAGAGGATTAATCCGCTGAAAATGATGTTCCACATAAGTTTCCTGGATTGGTTGACAGTGAATTGACTTTCTAATTATCACTCTGGGTTCATTCCTCCCCTTTACGCACATAGTCAGGATTTTGAAACAAATCTTTACAAAGTTAATCACCAACTCTGTATTCACTGGATCGCCAGCTTGGACAACCCGGATCAAATTCCGGCAAAAATGTAGTAAAAAATACAGAAAATCGGGTTTTAGTCTGTAAAGCTTTGTCCCTTACCTTTCCTGTTTCCTATTCCTTTCTTATCTATCGGGGTCTTTCTGCACAGGGGAGAGTCGGGCGAGATGGGCAAATATTCCGAGCGGGTTGATTGGCTGTCTGTTCCGTCTCACGCTGAAAATTCAACGGTGTGCTTGGACTGAAAATAGTTGGTGTTAGTTGCGGAATATGGACTGTATTGACTCCAGCACTAACTACTTCAATTATAGCGATAGATAAGGTTTGAATTCGTCTTGAGGTTGCCATAAAACCTGCTCCCAAACCTGGCTATTGACAGATGGAAAATGTTGAACATTTAAGCAATGAGTGAAGTCGCGATACGTCCGGCGGACACGCTTGGCGATCGCACGTCATCTGCCAATAGCTTTAACCTTGGCGACACCGGGTTTTCAAGCTGAGTAACGCTTGCGGAGATGATTGACACCAACCATTAAGCCGAGGGCGGCTAAACCCACGCCAGCAGAGGGTTCAGGGACGGATGTACAATAGCCGCGATCGCAAATCCCTGATTTATCGAACTTGAACGCGATCGTATGTTCCCCATCAAAGCGATTCAAGTCATAGCCAGCCGCCAGTAATTCAGACTCAGACAGATACATAAGACTGGTGAGAAATTCACCCGAACCAATTGTATTTAAGCTTTGAGATTGGTCAAAATAAGAGGTATCAGCAGGTAAATCCCCCAGACTCGGACCACAGTCAGCACCTTGACAAAAATCGCTCACTCGTTGGTTGTAAGCTTCTAGGCTATCAAATCCACTATTAATATCTGTGGTACTAATAGCGGTGACATTGCCATAAAGACCCAGATTAGGGACTAAGGAATCATTAGTTCCGGCAAAACGTACTCCGAATAAATCTCCTTGATTATTCGCCGTGGTGAAATCTTGATCGGTAAAATTGAAGAACAAATCTCCCCAACCAATATTTCTATCATCAGCACTGGTTCCATCAACACCTGTTAACGGCATATTGGCATTAATCGCCACAAAAAGGCTATCCTCTGTTTCTTTAAGCGCTAAACTGTAAATTTCATAGGGATTACCATCCCCACCAACTTGTGTTCCATCCACGCCATCATCAAATGAATCAATCGCATAGTGCCATCCTGATTCATCAACGGGATTTTTGCCAACTTTGAGGGCAATACCATCGTTGACACATTCGGTAAACGTATCAACCGTCGTATCTTCATTGAGAGCAAACGTAGCAGCTTGAGCGGATTCGCCTGTGGCAAATAGCAAACCACATACGGTGGCGATAGGGATGATTGGAGCAGAAATAGAAAGTTTTGCGGTATAGTTCAACATTGTTTTCTCCTTCAAGTTTTTAGCTTTTGTTGGTTATTTGTTTGTGCCTTTACTCTAGCCAAGATTCAATCGGTATAGATCAATGTTACTGACTGGTATGCTGCACCCTACTAGCAGGGGCGGGTTTAGTTATAGCCCTACGGGGATACGTTAGGACATTCCCCTGTTGCCTATTGCCTGTTGCCTGTTGCCTTTTCACCCAATTGTATTGTCCTAACCTTAATGCGTAGTGCTATACATCTGGGTGCAACCGATAAGATAGTTGTAAAACCCACCCCTACAGCTGCCTTGATTTCCGTCTACGCAGTAATACAACACCTGAACCCAAGGTCAACAAACTGAATACAGAAACGGGTTCAGGTACGTCCTGACTGTCTTCCTCTATGAGTGCGTGCATATCGAAACTCGCCGTATCTGTATCAAAGTCAAGTTTAATTGGGAACGCTGTAGGATTGGTGGGATCAACATTGAGTCCGGTAATCGTAAACTCAGAAACACCACCACCCAAAAGCGAGACAAAATCGATACTGTCTCCGGGTAGAAATTCACCCAGATTTGTATCTCCTACAGATACCGTGAAGGGATTTTCAAAGCCAACCGGGAAGTTCAGAATTGAGGTAAATAAAGAATCCCCGGTCATTTCATAGTGGAAGCCATAGGCGGAAGGTGGATCGTACCATTTGCCGCCAATCACATCAATAAATCGGAACACTCCATCCAAGGTACTATCAGGAAGCAAAGGATTAAATTGGGAGTCAGCGATGTTATTGGCGCGGTAAATTCCCTCAGTACCATCTTCCAGTTTTGCCCAGAAGACAATTTCATTATCATCACTCAGGCTTTGCCGATCCATGTCTAAATCAAGTACAGTGGAACCGAATAAGGTATCGCCAATGCCAATAACTTTATCCTCGACCGCATTACTACCCACAAAGATACCTTTATCCTGGTTGCTAAAGGGGCTAGACCCTTCAACGACCTGATTCGCCATAAACGCGACAAGTCCTTTATTATTGATAGAACTGGTGCCAACATTATAGAATGTATCTGGTGTTTCTGACTGCTCATAATTATTCCCGGCAATCAGTTCACCATTAATGCCATCCGCCTTAAAAATGACTTGTCCCGCGCCATTATTATGAGCAAACGCTGAGACTTCGCCTTGGTCATTTATATTGGCTTCCCGATATGAACCATTCCAAAAGTTAGTTTGATCAGCAACAATTAGATAGTTGCCATTCTCATCCCCTGTAAAGACACCGTAGTGACTGACAAAGCTAACCATTCCCTGATTATTAATGTCAGGTGCAAGAGGATCAAGGTTTACACTGGACAGAGGACATTGTTGCTCAGATGAGCCAGCACCTGTACAGTTGGTAATTTGGATGGTTTTATTGCCGTCACTGGTAAAGATTTCTTGTCCACCATTATCAAGATTGGCAAAAAAGGCTACAGTGCCACTGTCGTTAATCGCCAGTCCAGGGGCAAAGTTACTATAGGTTCCACTCGTGTGGGCAATTTGTTGCGTGTTCCTGACACCGTTGCTAGTAAAGATGCCTTGACCTCCAGCATCTACATCAGCAAAAAAGGCGACAGTACCATCATTATTGAGGGCTAACCCCTGACCAAAACTGCTAAATATAGAGTCGGCTTTGTTATCAACAATGATTTTTGATCCCCCTACGCCAGTACCAACATAGATTCCTTGGTCTCCTGACGTGAGTTCGGCAAAAAAGACGACTTGCCCATTATTGTTAATTGCCAGTCCTTTGCCGTTTTGATAGTCGGCATCATTAGATAACTTATAGCCGCTATTCCCACCTGCAGTACCGAGTCCTGATCCGAGGCTGCTAAAGGAACTGAATGAACTGCTAGTTTCTGCGATCGGGCTAAAGTTGAAGCTAAAGGCTAATACTTTACTACTACTGAGTAGACTGAGAGATAGTCCGACTACGGTAAAAGAAAGAATGGGCTTGAATTTCAGCATAATCGTACTCCTGAGAATTCTGAGAGAGTTGAGATAACTGTAAAATAGTCTGATTGATCAGATGGTTGTGCTTTGCTTATAACTCTATTAAATCGGTTTATTTTGCATCTGAACCCACAGCTAGCTATCAGATAGGATTGTGAGGGTTTGTTGAAAAGGTATCAAAAGGTATCACAAGCCATCAGAAGGTATCAATATTAGCCAAAAATAAGCGGTCATGCATTGAAATTGGGTATTAGCGAGCAAGATGCAAAGCCTGCGGCATGGCTTCGCTAAACGCACTACGGCAAGGATTGCGCCATTATTGATATTAAGGTTTAAATACCGAACAGCTTATTCGTTAAGCGTTGCGCTGTCTTCGCTATAAAGGTTCGCATCGCTGACTCAAGCTACGTTCATTTTAATCATTGGATTATAAATGATAGTCTAGTGGAATAGATTTTGGCGATTTTCTGGACGCACAACCTGCGCCCCTACAATTTTGCTTACTATTGAATACCTATAGCTGTTTATGTCGTGGGATACATTTTTACAACAAATTGCGGATTATCAGGGTATATTTGATGCCGATGAGAGACAGGTGTTGTTTTGCCGCTTTGCGGAACGAAATTTGGCAGAACTTGATGCCAAAATTGCTGACAAGTTGCATATCAGTGAAGTGACACTGCAACGGCGAATGGGGCGAATTTATGCGACATTTGCCCATTCTTGTCCGGCGCTGAATACGGAGAAAAAGGGGAAATTTAAGCGCTTACGAGACTGGTTAAGACAGGAGTATGTGCGATATCAGCAGCATGGAGAACAACTGAGGAATCCAGAGACAGATTCCCGTGCGATTCTCTGTCAAGATCGTTATATTGAACCGGGGATTCTGTCTACCTGTTACCAGGAAATCCTGAAGCCGGGATGTTTACTGCGGATTAAAGCGCCGTGGAAGATGGGGAAAACGGAGTTGATGTCACGGGTGTTGAATTATGCGGCGGATCAGGGTTATCGCGTCGTGAGTTTGAATCTGCGGGATGCAACGGCGACGGATTTTCAAGATTTGAATCGATTTCTGCAATGGTTCTGTACCAGTGTGACGCTGAGTCTGAACCAAGAATCATTATCAGACAATCCAGTTGCTGAACATTGGAATAAGAGTATTGGCAATAGTAAGAATAAGTGTAAGACGTATTTTGAAAAGCATCTGTTACCGGGAGGTAGTTCCCTGGTTTTGGGGTTAGATGAAGTGGATCGAATTTTTCCTTATCCGGAAGTCGCGGGGGAGTTTTTAGGGATGCTACGAACGCGACATGAGGATGCAAAAACGCGCCCAATTTGGGGTAAGTTGCGCCAGGTTTTAGTGTATACGGAAGATTATCGCGAACTGGATATTAATCAGTCGCCGTTTAATACGGGGCTTCCGATCGCGTTACCGGAATTGAGTCGGGAACAGGTGCAAGCGTTGGCGCAAGATTATGGATTGGATTGGCAAATTGATCAGGTGAATCGGTTAATGGCGATGGTGGGGGGACAGCCTTATTTGGTGCAAGAGGCGATGAAGCAAATTGGACAAAAGTTGGTGACATTGGAGGAGGTGTTGGTAACGGCGGCGACTCCTAGGGGAGTTTATCGGGATTATTTGCTGATGTATGGACAAAAGTTACATCAATCACCGGAGTTGGTGGCGGCGTTTTATCAGGTTGTTGGTGTTAATCATCCGGTGAGATTGAATCTGGAGGTGGCGGATGTTTTGGAGAATTTGGGGTTGGTTCGGTGGGAAGGGGATGGCGTTAGTCCTCGTTATGAGTTGTTTCGTCGGTATTTTAAGAGTCGGATTGAATCGGGGGGTTAGGGATTGTTTTATTTGATGTTGTGGGGAGAGAGTTTATGTTTTTTTAACGCAGAGGAACGCAGAGGTTTACGCAGAGGAACGCAGAGGGGGTGAGTGGATGGGGGACAGGTTTTAGGGGGTTGGAGATGGAGTTGGGTTTTATGTTTAGGGTTAGATGATCAATGACAAATAATGATAAATGACAAATGACAAATGACAAATGACAAATGACAAATGACAAATGACTAATGACAAATGACAAATGACGATTATCAAGTAGGCGGCGCTTTACCCCTGGAGGCGAGGAATTATGTGGTTCGGGCGGCGGATCAAGAACTTTTTCAGGGATTGAGGGGGATGCGGTTTTGTTATGTGCTGAATTCTCGCCAGATGGGGAAGTCGAGTTTGTTGGTGCGGACGATGAAACATCTGCAAGATCAGGGGTTTGTCTGTGTGGAAATGGAAATGCGGGATATTTGTAGTTATCAAATTACTCAGGAGGAGTTTTATGGCACAATGGTGAGTCATTTGGTGAGTGGGTTGGAGTTGGATCTGGATGAGGGGGAGTGGTGGTATCGGTATGAGTATTTGTCTCCCTTTGATCGGTTCAGTAAGTTCGTGGATGAGGAGGTTTTGGCAAGGGTTGCGGGTAAGATTGTTATTTTTATTGATGAAATCGATAGTATTCTGAATTTAGACTTTAAAGATGATCTGTTTGGCTTTATCCGCACTTGTTATAATAAACGGGCAATTCAGCCAAAATACCAGCGTTTAACCTTTGCGTTGTTGGGAGTGGCGACGCCATCGGATTTGATTGCGGATAATCAGCGCACGCCGTTTAATATTGATAGTTTGGCGATTGAGTTGCAGGGGTTTACACGGGAGGAGGCGAAACCTTTAGTTAGGGGATTAGAGGGAAAGGTTCGTTATCCTGATGCGGTACTTCAAGCTATATTAAATTGGACAGGGGGACAACCGTTTCTGACGCAAAAGGTATGTCGGTTGGTGTGTCAGACAGTTGGGGAAGAGAGACACATTGATAATTTGACTAAACCCGCCCTTCTCAGGGGAAACTATTCCCAATCCCTTGTGGATCAGGTGGTGCGATCGCACATTCTCAATAACTGGCTGTCTCAGGATAATCCTGAACATCTGCGGACGATTCGCGATCGCGTCTTGTCTGGATATCAAGATAGTCAACGGGTATTAACGCTGTATCACCGGATACTCAAACGGAAAAAAGTTCCGGCTGATGAGAATAATTTGCAGCAGCAATTACGGTTATCGGGATTAGTGGTGAAGTGGGGGGGACAGTTGCAGGTGGCGAATCGGATTTACGCCTCGGTTTTTGATCGCCATTGGGTGAATCAACAGCTTCAGCCGATTCCCTCTCCCTCGCTATCCATTCCCTGGTGGCGGGTAATCGCCGCGACGGTGGGGGTAACGGTATTGGTGATGGGAATGCGATCGCTTGGCGTATGGCAATCTTGGGAATTTCAGACGTTTGATTGGTTTGGGCGATCGCGTCAGCCGGAGGAACCGGATCAACGGTTGTTGCTGGTGCAGATTACTCGGCAGGATATCGCCAACTTAGGCAATGAATATCCACTACATGATCGCACAATGCGGCAATTATTACAAACCTTAGACCAATATCAGCCCCAACTTATCGGTTTAGATATCTATCGTGACCGACCTGAAGGCAAAGGTCAAGCAGAATTAATTGAGTATCTCAAAACACGCGATCGCGTGATTCCGATTTGTACCCATCCTAATCAGAATGATCCCGAAGGTATCTCACCACCCCCAGAAATTCCCCGCCAGCGTCTAGGATTTAGTGATGTGATTACCGATTCCGATAGCATTGTCCGCCGTCATCTTTTAGCCATGAATCCGCCTCAACCTTCCAACTGTTCCGCCTACTATGCTTTTAGTTCCCAAATCGCCCTGCGTTATTTACAGAATCAGGGCTTTTCTGTTGACTTTCCCACCGCCAAACAATGGAAAATTGGCAGAATCCGCTTCAAGATTCTCAACCAGAACCCTGGATTTTATACCGCCTCCCAAGTCAAAGGACACCAAATCCTACTCAACTATCGCCGCAGCGAGGAAATTGCGCCCACTGTCACCCTGACTCAGGTACTCAACCATCAAGTCAATCCCGTTTTGATTCAAGACAAAATTATATTAATTGGCGTAACTGATCCCAGTGTCAAGGATTACTTTAAAACGCCAGAAAATCAAGATATTCGCGGCTTACATCTTCACGCCCATAAAATCAGTCAACTGATTAGCGCCGTAGCCGATCAACGTCCCCTACTTCAATTTCCCCCCTGGTGGATAGAAACTATTTGGATTGGAACATGGGCGTTATCAGCCGGACTCATCAACTGGCGCATTTCCAGCTTAATCTATCGAGGAATCGCCAGCGGAATGGTTTTAATTAGTATTGGGGGAGTTAGTTTTATTATTTTTATCACCCTTCATTTTTACCTTCCCCTCACCCCCTCTATTTTTGCCCATCTAATCACCAACCTATTCTTATGGAAACACCAACCTATATAACTAATAAACGATTAATTTCTCTTTTGTTCTTTTGTCTTGCTTATCTAATTGTAGGGTGGGTTAGGCGGTACTAAATTCTGCCAATAACCCTTTAATTCTCTATCCGCCGTAACCCACCAATTTCCCACCTTGAAATCCCCCTAAATCCCCCTTCAAAAGGGGGACTTTGAGGAAGTCTTTCATTTGTCATCCGTAATTGTAGGGTGGGTTAGGCGGTACTCAATTCTGCCAATAACCGTTTAATTTCTATCCGCCGTAACCCACCAATCATCACCCATTCTTCGTTGAGGAAGGATTCCCCTATCCACAAAGTTTGGGTGATAATCTTTAATTCGGTATCTACTGCGTATCCGCCGCCCCTTGTGCTTTCAGCCAAGTTAATCCATCAACTATCGCCTGACGGGTTGCCCCAGCATCATACAATTAAAGCGTAACCGTGAGAGAATGTATGGGTCAAAGACTTATTAAGCGTACCATTGAGGTTAGGTATACATCCATACTGACATAGAGGCGAGGAGAGTGAACCAATGAGTTTAGTGATTCCCGATGACTTTCTGCAAGTGGCACGTATGTCTGAAGCGGATCTCAAGTTAGAAATTGCTATATTGCTCTTTCGGCAGGAAAAGATTACCTTGGGTACAGCGAGTCAATTTGTGGGGATGAATCAACTCGAATTTCAGCGAATTTTAGGTCGCCGCCAAATTCCGATTCATTATGGTGTTGAGGACTTTAGGCAAGATTTGAGAACATTGGAGGTAAACGACTGGCGATGATTGTTGTCAGTAATACCTCGCCCATTTTTTATCTTTCTACCATTGCTCAGCTTGATTTGCTGCGTCAACTCTACAAGGAAGTCGTGATTCCCACGGCAGTTTTTAACGAAATAACTAATGTGGGTAATACTGATGCTAGTGCCAGCATTGTACCAACCTTAAGTTGGGTGAAAACTCAATCAGCAACTGATCAAGCATTGGTCAACAGGTTAAGAACTGAACTCGATTCGGGTGAGGCTGAGGCAATCGCTTTGGCTGTCGAGTTAAACGCTGAGCGGCTGCTCATGGATGAACGACTCGGTAGAGCTGCTGCAATGCGAGTTGGGCTACAAGTTACAGGTGTCTTAGGAATTCTCATTGCTGCTAAACGGAACAATTTAATTCAAGAGGTAAAACCGCTTCTTGATGCTCTAATTGATCGAGTCGGTTTCTGGGTTGAGGAACAGCTTTATACAGAGGTTTTGCAAGCGGTTGGTGAGTCAGTATGAAGGAAAAACTTCAGCGTTCTAATCATTATACTGTCCCACAGAAGGCTATAAAAATGATGCGTTTGTGCGTTACGCTTCGCTAACGCACCCTACTGGCTACTGGCTACTGGCGTGACTTTAATCTTAATATCCCCCTAAATTCCCCTTCAAAAGGGGAACTTTGAGAAAGTGTTTCCTTTGTCTAACTTGTAGGGTGGGTTAGGCGGTATTAAATTCTGCCAATAACCATTTAATTTTCTATCCGCCGTAACCCACCAATCATCACCCAAAATTGAGAGAAAAGGGATCTCTCATCTACCACGGACTACCAATAATTGTGAATCCTGCCCAATAATAAGGATGGGATAACCGTTGATTTGCCCGAGTTCCCAATCCAGGAAGTGCAACCTCTAACGCCTCAATTCCGGTTAACTTCCCTCCTTCAAAATACACCTGTTCCCGTAACATCGCCAGTTGCGCCTGACGCAAAGCTTCGGCTTTAATCGTGATATCCGGTAGGCGTAATTGATTATAGAATCCACTCATTAAACTCAGCGTCGCTTCATCGCCCACATACCACAGACTCGCTACCGCCGACTTGACGCCAGTTTGTACCGCTAACCCCGCAAATCCTAATTCAGCCTTAGTATTTCCCAGGGCGGTTTGACAGGCTGAGAGGACTAATAATTCGATAGGCGGGGGTAAATACCATTCCAGTTGGCGCACTTGATTGAGTCTCAGTTTCGTATCCCACAGTTGAATATAGGAATTACTCGGATTATCGCCATTAAATTCAGCATGGGTGGCGAGATGGATAATCTCAAAAGGTTGGCGGCGACTTTCAGTTTTCAGATTGTTGAGGGTAAATTCTTCGTTGAGGAAGGATTCCCCTGTCCACAAGGTTTGGGTGATAATCTTTAATTCGGTGGCGACTGTAGGTAATTCCCCTAAATCGGAAAATTCAGTCGCGCCCATGGCGAGAATTTGGGCATCTTTAACGGGTTGATAGCGGGTGTTGGTGAGGCTAAAACTGGGAATGGAACCAATGCTATAGTGTTCAATCAGAAATTGCTTGCCATCGTGTAATGCCGCCATAGGAAGTTGACGTAATCCGCCATCCATACAGAAGATAAGCGTATCAATGTCTAAGGCGTTTAAGTCAGATTCCAAGGGGGCGATTAACCATTGATAAAGCTGTTGGGCGGCGGGGAGGTAGCCACGGGATTCGGTAATATCCATAACCATCTCCTGAAATTCGCTGACGGTACTGTTTAGGGTGGTAATAGTAGCGGCGGGAACCAGTTTACGGATATAATTGTCTTCCGGTAAAACTAATATTAATTCCAATCCTTCTGGCAGATGACGGGCATAGATGACAACCGCACGTTTTCCGGTTTGCTGTTCGATGGTTTTCAGGGTTTCCCGTAAGCTTTCGGCGGTGACGTTGGCATTGGTTAAGTCTTCGCCAAAGTAGTCTTCAAATTCATCTTCAAAAAGTTGGTCGATTTCGGCGACAACATCATCTTGGGGGGTGACTTCGAGTGGCGGGAGGGGGTTGTTAACGTTGAGATTAATAGGTTGTTCGCCAGGAAATCTCCAGCTAATATTGTAGTTTCCGGTTTCCGGGTCTGGGATAATGCTGGTGGCTGCGCCTAAAGTATTTCCAACCTGAAGGGCTAACGACTCGATGGGATTTTGATCTAAGTTTAGTTTGGGTATTGGTTCTGGTACAGGGATGGGCGTTGGCGGTAGAGGTATAGCGCCCAGAATTGATATAATTTGAATCCGATTCCTATCTCGTTTGTGGGTGAAGAAATAGTCTCTGGTGGGTTCAATTGTCTGTATCCCCGCGTCATCGCCTCTGGTAATCGCGGCTGCTGTGCCATTGATATCAGAATTTCCGACAATAAAGGGAATATCACCGTCTCCGCCGTGGCGAATAATAATGGTTCCACCGTTGTCACCCCCAGCGACAGAAATACTGGCGTTGATGTTATTTTGGTCGATGAAGGAGTCAGTGGCTTGGAAATAACTGGGAGTGGTAATATCGACATCTCCGCCGCTACTATTCCCCAGACTTTGGGCGTTAATCTGGCTGACTTTAATATTGCCACGGGCGTTGAGAGTAATATCACCACCATCGCTAAGGTTAGAGGAATCAAGAATACCTGTTTCAATTTGTCCGCTATTGCTGGTGAGGGAAATGCCTGCGGGTGAGGTTAAATCCCCGGTTTTGATTTGTCCACGGGTACTGGTAAAAGAAATGCCTGTGGGTGAGGTGAGATTATCGGTAATAATGTTATTGATAGCTGTGATATTGACTCCGATTGGGTTATCAGTAATATTGCCTTGAACGATTAAATTGTTGAGAGGGGTTGAGCCACCGATAATATCGTTAAATTCAATAATACCGTTTTCCGTTTCGAGATTCAGGTTTTGAGTTCCATCAATGGTGTCTTGGAAGGTAATATCACCAGTACCGAATAGGGTGATGGAAATATCGTCAGCGAGGATAACTGAACCGTTAAAAATAAGGTTATTTTGGTTTGTTGCAATATCACCTCCGAGAGTAATGACGTTATTTGCAGTGAGTTGGATTTCTCCACCTGTACTCGTTTCAGAAAAGGCATCAATTTGAGCGGCGGTAATGCTATCTGCTGCGTCAAGGGTGATATCACCGCCAGTGCCAAATGCTGATGCGGTAATGAGTGCGCCTTGGCTGGTATCGATATTGCCATTTTCGCTAGTAATACTGATGTTGCCACTATTGCCACTAAAACCACTCAAGAATGAGGTGATTTCACCTGTGGAAATATCGCGGGGTGCTTTGAGTGTGATGTTACCGCCATTTTCACCACCCGCCGCATTTAAAATACCTGCTGTGGCATCAATTGTTCCACCACTGGTGAGGATTATATCTCCGCCCATGTTACCAGACGTATTGATCCCAGCGGTTTTAATGTCGCCAGCAGCATAGAGAAAAACATCACCACCAGCACCAATATTTGCTGTTGTTATAGTACCTAAAGTTGTGTTAATAGCTCCGCCACTGTTAAGGGTAATACTGCCTTGAGCAGTTACATCGATTTCACCTGTTGTAATATCGCTAGCGGCTGTAATAGTGAGATCCCCACCATTTACTCCAAAGGCAGCACCTAATTGAATTAATGCCGCAGAAGTGTCAACTTTACCTTCAAAACTGGTAATGATAATATCACCACCAGCAACATTTCCCCCATTAGTCCCTTTCAAAATATTGCCTGTTATTACAATGTCACCAGCCGCTGTAAGAGTCAAATCGCCTGATCCAGCAGAGTG
Organism: Coleofasciculus sp. B1-GNL1-01; assembly: GCF_040220235.1. Lineage (NCBI taxonomy): Bacteria > Bacillati > Cyanobacteriota > Cyanophyceae > Coleofasciculales > Coleofasciculaceae > Coleofasciculus > Coleofasciculus sp. B1-GNL1-01. The sequence goes on along the minus strand of NZ_JAVJTO010000133.1, from coordinate 18,931 downwards.
AAAATCACTAACATTAATTGTTCCTTTACTGCTTATAATAGTAATGCTTTCACCTGTAATCCCCCCAAAAAGTACGCCTGAGCTAATGCTTGTAGCGGTGATATCACCATTTGCATTAAGAGTGATAGATCCTACATCAGTCGGTATATCAATACCTGTAGAAAAACCTAATGCTAGCTGAAGACTTTGTATAGAAATATTCTGTCCTGCTTTCAACTCAATAGAACCACCATTAGTTGTTATTCTTTCATTGAGGTTAATGTCCCTGTTGGCTTCCAACGTAACGGTAGTATCTAAGGTTTGATTGGCAAAATTCAAGTCTGTATCCTCAAGCGCAATAATATCTCGCTGTGCTTGAAGAAGAATATTTCCAGTTAAGGCAGTGAGTGCTGTGTCATCAACTAAAAAGTCAGTGGTTGCACCGCCATCAGCCAAGAGAATCTCACTATCGGCTACCTGAGTATTATCATCAACTAGTCCATCATCAGGTTCAATAATAATATCCCTCGGATCAAGAAGTATTGTTCCATCTTTACCATTTGTCGCAGCTACATCAGCCATGCCGCTAAAGGCTAACGATTCCTTTCCTGATACCTCAACAAAACCCCCATTTCCTAACTCGCTCCCTCCACGAGCGCTAATATTCCCATAAAATCCAGTTACTTCATCAGACCAGACAATAACACGACCGCCATCTCCATTGAGTAAACTGTCAGCATTAATCACCGAATCTCTGCTGACAAATGTACGTAAGGCATTCGGAACCGTACCTTGTCCCTGATAATCGCCACCAATTCTTACAATCCCGCCACCGTCAGTACCAGAAACATTAATATTGGCATTAAAGAGTCCTACCTTATTACCTAAAACATTAATCTCACCGCCAATACGTGTTGAGGGCGCAAGGCTTTGCGCCCCTACATTAGATGTATCAAGAGTGCCAGAAGCGATCGCTATTCCTCCTTCATTTGGTATAGTCGCGCCAGACTCGGTTAACTGTACCGTATTATCGGGATTAACACTTAACCCTGTCTCTCCTGTTTCACCACTCCCCGTTAACAACGTCGCTAAATCCAAGGGCGCAACCGGAAGCAACATTCCCTCACTATCCCGTGGTGGTGCTATTTCCAAACTCAATAACTGTCCCGGTTGACTAATCCTGACCAAACGTTCCCCCGGAACCGCCGCAACTGTAATATTTCCTCCCGGTGCAGCCAATTCACCAGTGCTGATAACAGTACCCCCCAGTAGCGTTAAATTATGCCCTTCTGTTACCACCAAATTCCCCGCATTAATCACACTTCCGGGTTGCGCCAAATCAAAAGCAAAACCACTGGGATTTCCGACTAAATCCTGATACTCATTCCCGCCAAACGCATTAAACCAATTCCCCTCACCAAAGCCAATCCCTGTGGCTGTCGTTGCTGTAAAATCCGCCGGGACATTCAACCACGCATTTTCCCCAAACACAATCCCCGCCGGATTCATCAGAAATAAATTAGAATTACCTCCCGTTACCTGAATCAACCCGTTAATTATCGAAGCGTCACCGCCAACTACCCGCCCGAAAATATTCCTAATCTTAGGATTCGATAAAAAGTTAGCAATTTGACCCGCATCTAATCCAAATTCCTCAAAACTATGAAATAAATTCGCGTCATCCCTTGACAAACGACCCCCTGTAATATCCAGTTGAGTCCCATTCGGCGTCACCACCGTTCCCGTCTCATCAGCCGCCGGAGTAATCGGTTGTGCATTCAGGGAGGCTGGGGATAAAATAACCCCAGTGCCAAAGATTGCCCCCACCAGAGAACAAGACGCGATCGCACACCAACGCCCTAGACTCTGCCATTCCCTACCCGACTTGGTTTGAGGTATTTCTCCCATGGCACCCGCCCCCAATATCAGTATTTTTATCTACCTATAATTAATATTGTGACATCCTCCTACACCGAATCAAAGATTACGGTGTAGGCTTCCTTGAGCGGCTCCTTGCGGCTACGCTTCCGGCGTTTTATAGTTGGGAATATGCCCAGCCCAACTCTCTTGATGTTAATCGCCGCGTTCCAATCTCTATCCAAAATCAATCCGCATAAGCACTCATGCATTCGGACTGATAAATCTTTCTTGACCAAGCGATTACAACAAGAGCATATCTGGCTTGTGTTATGGGGTTTAACCTTCACCACTGCTTTACCAGCTTTCGCAGCTTTGTAAGCGAGAATTGATAGGAATTGACCCCAGCCAGCATCATTGATCGACTTGTTTAAACCTGATTTGGCGCTTTGCCCATTGGGTAAATATTCCCCCTTTTCATTCTGTTTCGGTTTGTTCCTTCGGGATAAGTTTCCCGGCTTGATATCCTCCACAAAGAATACTTTCTCATCCCGATTCACCAGCTTTGCTGCCGACTTATAATGGAATTGCTTCCGCTTGCGCTGTAGCCTCTGATGGTGCTTTGATATCTTTTTGGCTAGCTTCCGCCGTGATGCTGATTTGTGAGGCTTGCTGTCTTTGCGGTTAGCCAAAGAAGCCAGCTTTGACTCAGACCTGCGGTAATGCTGCTGAATTGGCTCAATCTCCCCGTCCGAGGCTGTCCAGAATTTCTCCAAACCAACGTCCAAACCTAGAGAGTTTTCTTGTGTTGCCTCTATCTCTGGTGATTTCAGCGTCGGGACAGATTTATCCTCTAAGGTTAAGGTTACATACCATCCATCGGCGCGACGTGACACCAGTACCGCCTTAATCGTGAATCCTTCTGGGATTGGACGATGGTAGATGAGTTTTACCTGACCTACCTTGGGTAGGCTGATATAGGCAATGTCGCGCCGCGTACCGCCGTTTTTGCGACAATGCGGGTTAGGGGTAACAGCGAGGCAACCGGGTTTCAACTGAGGAATAGAAAATGTCCGATATCGCCGCACTGATTTAAACCGAGGTTTTCCGCTTCGTTTTCCGCTTAAATCACCTTTAATAAACCGATTAAACGTATCTTCTACTCGTTTAATCGCTTCCTGAATTACCTGCGAATGAACCCCATTATATAGGTGCTTGCAAGTTTCCCTTGACCAATGAGTAGCCCGTTTCTGAGAATAGTAACCAGGTTGTTCTTTAAGCTCTGGTAAATGAGTGACAAAAATTGGGCAGGCATTGACTGAGTGGCGGTTACGTTCCCACCAGTTAAACCGTTCCTCTAGCATCAGGTTGTGTATTCGGCACAACTTATACAGCCATTCGTTTAGCTGATAAACTTGTTGATCATTCGGTACAATCCGATACTGGTAATTCAGTTTAAACGTGTCTTTGCTTCGCTTCAATTTCTATCACCTCCTTAAGCTTTATTATAATACCTATGAGCTAACACTGGCGATTCATCCCACGCTTAATTAAAAATTAAAGCGTGGGGCTTCTCGCCATCACAAGCTAAGTAGTCGGACAAAAGAAAACAGCATGCTCATTAAATTTTAGGCGGGTAGCCCTCCCCCTGCTTCCAGACGCGCCATGGCACGTCTCTACATTGCTTCCCCAGCTTCCCCGGCTTCCAGACGCGCCATGGCACGTCTCTACATTGCTTCCCCTGCTCTCTAACCCCACCTCAAGTACCAAAGAGCCAAACTTTCTAAGAAATGACATAACCTGTTTTACGTTTAATATAATCTAGAATCTTCTGATAACTCTCTGGATCAGTTTGCTCATTAATAATAATCGGAATTGAACTATCGGGTAACCAAAAAGTTAACTTGCCACTCGCCGCGTGAGAAAAGCTACTGATGCGGTTTAGATCAATTACATAATCACTGCGCTCATATCTAACTTGAATCCAAGACCCAGCTAGGGAATGAGCGCAGACTTGTTTAATATACTCCAAAACTTGATGATACCCCTCTGGATCACCTTGCTGATTAATAATAATCTGGTGGGCACTATTTGGCAACCAGAAGATAATTTTGCCATTGGGAGCGCAGGCAAACGCACTGATGCGATCTAAGTCAATCACATAATCACTGCGTTCATAATCAATTTGTATCCAGTACGCCACAAAACCTCCTCAAGCCATTGCGAGCTTTGAGTTATGAGTTGTGGATAATTTGGGTAAACTCATAACTCAAAATTCAAATCTCTAGGTCACGATACCTGCACTGGGGATTGCTGGATAATGGGAGCATTTGTTGGAGAAATTGCATCTTCACTCTGACATTGCTCGATCGCAGCTTGCACAAATCCTTTAAACAAAGGGTGGGGCGCACTCGGTCGAGAGCTAAACTCTGGGTGAAACTGAGTCGCCAGGAAAAATGGATGATCGGGGTATTCAATGATTTCCACTAAGCGACCATCGGGGGATGTCCCACTAATCATATAACCTGTGTCTAAAAGCAGGTTACGATAGGCATTATTAAATTCATAGCGATGTCGGTGACGTTCATAAATCACCTCCTCCCCATAGACTGATGCGGCTAAGGTATTGGGCAGAATCCGACAAGGACACATGCCTAAGCGCATCGTACCACCTAAGTCCACAACATCCTGCTGTTCGGGCAACAAGTTAATCACGGGATTCCGAGCATTGGGTACAAACTCAGCACTATGAGCATCCTCAAGCCGCGCAATATTTTGCGCCCACTCAATCACAGAACACTGCATTCCCAAGCATAAACCCAGAAAAGGAATTTTTTGGGTACGGGCATATTCAATCGCCGCAATTTTGCCATCGACGCCTCGGATACCAAAGCCTCCCGGAACAATGATAGCGTTGACTCCAGCTAAAAAGTGTTGGGCACCCTCGGTTTCAATATCTTCCGAACTTACCCAACGGATGTTGAATTCGCTCCCTAATGCGATCGCGGCGTGGCGCAATCCTTCCACAACCGACAGGTAAGCATCACTCAAGCGGATATACTTACCGACAATGGCAATTTCCACCTGATGGATGGGGCGATGCATTCGTTCCACTAAGGTTTGCCACTGGCTTAAATCAGGCTCCCGTTGGGGGAGTTGTAATAGATCTAAAGTTTGGTTTGCCAGTCCTTCTTGTTCTAGAATCAGGGGGACTTCGTAGATGCTATTGGCATCGGGAGAAGTAATCACCGATTCTACAGGCACATCGCAGAACTCCGAGAGTTTCTCTTTAATCCCCGGTTGCAGGGCGCGATCGCACCGACAGACTAAAATATCCGGTTGAATACCAATCGAACGCAGTTCTTTCACCGAATGCTGAGTCGGCTTGGTTTTCATTTCACCCGCTGACGGAATCCAGGGTAACAGGGTGACGTGCATATACAGGACATTATTGCGCCCCACATCCTTACGGAATTGACGAATCGCTTCCAAAAATGGTAAGGATTCAATATCGCCGACGGTTCCCCCAATTTCGGTAATTACCACATCCGGATTGGTATTTTTTGCCACCCGATGAATCCGTTCTTTAATCTCATTGGTAATATGGGGAATCACCTGCACCGTTCCCCCCATGTAGTCGCCGCGACGTTCTTTATTCAGAACCGCCTGATAGATTGATCCGGTGGTGACACTATTGAGGCGGGACATCAGCGTATCCGTAAACCGCTCATAATGTCCCAAGTCTAAATCCGTCTCCGCCCCATCTGCTGTGACAAAGACTTCCCCATGTTGAAAGGGACTCATAGTTCCTGGATCGACGTTAATATAGGGGTCTAGCTTAAGAATCGACACCGAATAATCCCGCGATTTGAGCAATCGTCCTAAGCTAGCAGCAACGATACCCTTACCGATGCTAGATACAACCCCACCTGTTACAAAGACAAATTTAGCCATAGAATTTTTAAGTACGCCAGACTTTTCAAGATGCACCCCGTTAATTGTGCCACAGTCTTTTAAGATTGTTTGGAGTCGGGCTGGAGTGTGACGCCCTCAATCACTCATAAGAGTAATCGTCCCCTGACTGGTTATTGAAATTGCTATCACCCTGTACACCCAAACCCATGAAACTCGCTTCCGCTAACTTCAGACGCCACAAGTCACGCTGAGAACATCCTTTCTCCATTTTCCATGCACAACTCGTCTACGCTCTGCCCGATTAGTTTTGGGGGATTCTTTTATCCTTTACGTTGAACATCCGCTCTCGTCTGGAATGTCCACCCCGAAAGCCTGACGCTTTTTTCGTCCTGATTTTCTCCCGCAGCCCGATGAACTCTACCTGATAATGCTCCCAGCCTCTCTCCCTCTCAACGCTCATCCCTATTCCCAAGCTAGACGACTGGCGATCGCTTCCGACTGACACGGTAACAAATTGTCTGCCTACATTTACAAAACTTTATTTTTCTTTATCTTAAAGAGGACAATGGCAAAATTTTATTCAGAACTCGGCGAAAGTTTACAAAACTTCATCAAAGAACAACAGATTTTTTTTACCGCCACAGCACCTCGACAGGGACGGATTAATTTATCCCCCAAAGGTATGGACACATTTCGCTGTCTTGATCCGAAAACCGTCGCGTACCTGGATTTAACAGGTAGTGGCAATGAAACGGCGGCTCATTTGCAGGACGATGGTAGACTAACGATCATGTTTTGCAGTTTTACCAATAAACCTCTAATCTTACGCCTTTACGGTCAAGGGCGAGTAATTCGCCCCGTTGCTCCAGAATGGGACACCTTTTATACCCACTTTAATTCGCTGCCAGGACAACGACAAATTATTGTTCTAGATATTGAATCCGTGCAAACTTCTTGTGGCTATGGCGTTCCCATCTATGACTTTCAAGGTGAACGAGAAACTCTGGTTAAATGGTCAGAAAAAAAGGGAGAACAGGGCATTTATGAATATTGGCAGGCGAAAAATATCCAAAGCATTGATGGATTACCCACTCATCTTTTATCCGATTGACAAAACAGGTAAGGTGTGGGGAGATGCGGAAGCTACGGAAGCAGGGGGAGCAGGGGGAGCAGGGGGAGCAGGGGGAGCAGGGGAAGCAGAGGGAGCAGGGGGAGCAGGGGGAGCAGGGGGAGCAGGGGAAGCAGAGGGAGCAGAGGGAGCAGGGGGAGGTAAATAGCTCAATGACGAGAAAAGAGTTTTATGTGTAGGGGCGGGTTTCACTACTATCGTTTTTTTTTCACCCTAATGTCACTAAACCCGCCCTGTCTAAATGATGAATTGCTGAATAAATGACAAATGACAAATGACAAATGACGAATAACCAATGAAAACCATCCTAGGATTAGCTGTATTAGCATCAGTTATGGCATCTCCCGCTTGGGCGGAACAACCTCTTTTCCTGACGTATCCGTCTGACAATCATCAAACCACGGCGGAACAAATTTTCTTAATTGGAACAGCACCACCAACAGGAGATGTGCGGGTCAATGGTCAAGTTATCCCCCGCAGTACGGCTGGACATTTTGCGCCGAGTTTCCCCTTGGAATTGGGCAAAAATCGCTTTACCCTGCGCTATCAAAATCAGACCATTCAGATTAATGTAACTCGCGTTGATCCGACTCCAAATGTGCCAACGGGGTTAAGCTTTGCCCAGGATTCCCTAACCCCAAAGGTGGACATTGCCCGATTACCTGGAGAACTAATCTGTTTCCGGGCGATCGCGCCACCAAATGCAACCGTTACAGTGAACCTGGCAAATCAAACCATTCCCCTAATGGCTCAATCCCAGGATGTCCCGTTACCGCCCAATTCCGCCGTATTAATTGCCCAAAATCAAGTTGGTGTTCAATCAACGAGGGGTGACTATCAAGGCTGTGCAACCGCAGAAATTGCGGCAAATTTAGGACAACCAAACTATCAGCTAACCGTGAATGGGAAAACCATAAGTCAAGCTGCACCGGGACAGATTTCCATTCTCAACCCCGTTGAATTAGAGGTGGCTGAGGTAATTGTAGATGCAGGTGTCGCCCGAACTGGACCAAGTACCACCTATTCTCGCCTCACCCCCTTACCCAAAGGCGTCAGGGCGACGGTTACGGGGCGTGAAGGGGGATGGGTACGTTTAGATTATGGGGCGTGGATTAAAGCAGAAGAAGTGCGTATTGTTCCGAATACGGTTCCGCCAACCGCCTTGATTCGTAGTATCCGCGCCCGTCAGATTCCAGGGGCGACAGAGGTGGTATTTCCTTTAAATACACCTGTACCTGTGACGGTTCAACAAGGCGATCGCACGTTTACGTTAAGCCTTCATAACACAACCGCCCAAACTGATGTGATCCGCTTGGATGATGACCCCTTAATTAAACGCCTAGATTGGCAACACGTTACACCAACTCAGGTGAACTATACGTTTAACTTGAAATCCGATCAACAATGGGGGTATGACCTGAGATATGACCAAACTAATCTGATTCTCACCTTACGCCATCCGCCAACTGTTCGCACTCAAAACGTAGCACCCAATTCTGAGAATGCTTTACAACCGTTAAAAGGAATTAAAATCCTCCTTGATCCAGGACATGGGGGTGCAGAATTAGGGGCGAGGGGACCCACTGGTTATCCGGAAAAAGATGTGAATTTAATTGTGTCGAAGTTGCTGCGCGATCAACTTCAGGAAAAGGGTGCAACAGTATATATGACAAGGGAAACCGATCGGGCGGTGTCATTGGGCGATCGCGTGACTATGATCAACCAAATTAAACCTGCGATCGCGCTTTCGATTCATTACAACGCCCTCCCTGATGCAGGTGATGCGATAAATACCAAAGGGGTTGGTATGTTTTGGTATCATCCCCAGGCGCATAATTTGGCGATATTTTTGCAGGATTATCTGGTGAACCAGTTAGATCGTCCGGCTTATGGGGTGTTTTGGAATAATCTTGCACTGACTCGCCCTCATACCGCACCATCGGTATTATTAGAACTAGGATTTATGATTAATCCAGAGGAATTTGAGTGGATTATGAATGCACAACAACAACAGAGATTAGCGAGTGCGATCGCGGATGGGGTGACGCAGTGGTTCCAGAATATTCAATAAAGCCAAACAGTGAGTATTATTTGATTGAGCCGGATAATAATTTAAACCCAAGATTCTCACGAATAGTTAGGGATTGCTGAGGAAATATTGGACTGCGGGGAGGGAACGGTTTTCATAACTTCACTTAACTCACCAATTAGCCAAGCTTTGAAAAGCTAAACTCTAAAATGAGATGCGACCAGACCTCCCACACCTAAAATTAACCAACAATCTTGTTTTAGTCTAGCTCATTACTGCTGAGACTTCTGTGTTTTTTCAGAAATCTTTTGAGATTCCTTCAGATAATCCTGATTCAATTTTACTTGCTCCTTGAGCGCGTCTGTCTGTGCATTCGTTGCTTTTACATGATGTTTCACAGCGGCTTCATACGCTTGATTAGAAGATTCACCTTGCTTTTGCTCAGATGTTTCAGCGTCTTCAATTAAAGCTTTCGCTTCCTGCTGTATGGTTTGGCTGTACTCTTCTAAGGATTGTCCATGTTCTGGGTTTCCTCTCTCTTTGAAAGATTTCCCCAGCTTCTCTAGACGTTTACCCTGCTCCTCAAGCTGCTTGCCATGTTTCTGTGCCAGGTTAGTCGTTTTATCAGAAATATCTTCCATATCAGGTTCCAGTATTCACAACTACTATCAGGTTAAGACAGAGACATATTGTCTAGCACCTATCTAAAGGTAAACATGGCTCTTTCCTAATACCAAGTTGCAGTCTAATGTAGAACTTTCTTTTTCTCCCTATCTCCCCCTCACCCTCTCACCCTCTCACCCCATCTACTCTATCTGCTATCTTTGAACGCAACTTTGTATAACTTATGCTTCTGGCTCAATTCCAGCCGCTCGTAACTGGGCGATCAAAGCTTGAACTCGTTGTCGTTCTTGCTCAGCCTGTTGTCGTTCTTGTTCAGCGCGTTGTCGTTCTTGTTCAGCGCGTCGTCGCTCTTGCTCAACCAATTCTATCCCCCAGGGTAACAGTTGCCCAGATTCATCCCACCACCGCAACCAATACCCCTGACGGTTTCCCTTCCTTCCTGCCCACACACCTAAGGATAAACCCAGTGCTTCTACCCAATAACGGTTCTCCTGGGGCGGCTGCAAGACATAATGTCCAGAATCATTGAGCTGATACATTTCCAGCACACCTTGTTCAGGTTCAAAAATTCCATATTGGGGAACTCGCAACACTTGCTCATAAAAATACCATTTCCCCGGAGGATAAGTCGGCTTAATCGAATATTCACTTCCCTCTGTATCGGAGAGAAATTCGATGACAATTCCTGGAATATCCCCTTGCAGGTGTGGCGTATAACTGCGGCGGACAATCTCTTGGGATACATTAATCCGAGGTACATACATCCAATCAGGAGCTTTAACCACAAACTTACCCTCTAACCGGGCGCAAACACCATAATTCGTGGCGACTAATGTATTTTCTTGCAATCGCCCAGTTTGTTCTAAACTGTCGCTGAGTGCGGCGGCTAATGTCGGCTGATCAATATTATCCACAGGATCATCGGGTAAGGGAAAATCATCGGGTAGCTTCTCCCAGGTAATTTTAGGCTGGCTTGTTACCGTTGTCATCAGGTATCATCTCCCTCCATCTGTAAGCCCTATTTTAGATAAAGATAGAGTACGATCGCAGGACTTGAGTGCGTTAGTTGCTTTACATGAATGATGCCGCACGGCTGCTTCATAAGCTTGATGAGAGGATTCACCTGTCTCAGGTGTAAACGTTCAGGGATTTCCAATTGAATTATCCAGACGCGATCGCTAATCTCCTGTAAAAGTTTATAGATTCACTACACGCGATCGCTATGTCCCCTCCCTCTCCGCCAGAACCCCCATCTCCTCTCGATTTGGATGAGTGGATTGCGATTATTGTGACATTGACAACGATTGGCGGTATTTTCTATTGGGCGATGGGTAAAGAACAAAAGCAGCAAATTCTGCAAGACTTGGGGTTTTCCCCGCCCTCACCTCAACCTGACTCAACACCGGAATCCCCAAAGCTAACTAAACCCACGCCAACGACTCCTGAGTTATCGGATGCTGAGACAACACCTCGTCGGGAGGCTGAGGTGCAGGGGAGTGGGGGTGCAGGGAAGCAAGGGAGAATGCAAGCTGATCCAGCACTTCCAGCGCCAGAGAAAGCCCCACCCTCAACGGTAACTCCAACTCCGACGACACCGACTCCCTCGGTAGAATTTTCTGATGTTCCCGATGACTTTTGGGCAAAAGAAGCGATCGCAGCGTTGGCGAAACGGGATATTGTGGTGGGTTTTCCCCAGGGTGAATTTAAACCGCAGCGATTTGCCACTCGTGGCGAATTAGCCGCTATGCTACAGCAGCTATTTGAGCCAAAACCAAAGCAACGGGCGATCGCCTTTGAGGATTTACCACCAAATTACTGGGGTGATGAAGCGATTAAGGCGGTGGCTAAAGCGGGAATAATCATTGGATATCCTGATGATAAATTTCGTCCCAACCAACCGATCACCCGTGCTGAAGCCTTAGTTGTCTTAGCTAAAGCCCTAAACCTGAAACCCCCAGCCGAACCCAGTAAAACCTTAAAACAGTACACCGATAGCAACAAAATACCAGATTATGCGATCGCCAACGTCGCGGCGGCGGTAAAAGCGGGTTTAGTCACTGGCTATCCTCAAGGAAATTTGCTCAATCCCAATAAACCAGCTACCCGTGCTGAACTTGCGGCGATGCTTCATCAAGCTAGGATGGTTTCCCGAAACAGAACTTCACGGCAATAAATCCGGTTTTACCGTATCGCTTACGCCTAGCTTTCACCTAGTAATTTAACCTATACCGAGAGACGTACTTGAGTTGAATCGACGGGTTATCCTCCTAAAAATTTCTGCTAAATAGTTAACCATTGTATTAGGAATCAGTCTACCCTCAGATAGATTAATCTTTATTGGCAATAGAGCTAATCTGAAATGAGCCAATTGATCCGATTGGTTAAAACTTGAGTAGAGTAGATAGGTTAGGTATTGACACTATTTAGATAGAACTTGCAAGGCTAAACCTTAGACCTTGAGCAAGATAGGCTGCGTTTAAGCAAACGCCAAAGTAGACTTAGGCAAAAACAAGTCTATTTACTATTTTGAGCTTATGGATATCTGAATAGCGAGTCAATTATCACCATCAAGATACTCACTTAATAAATAAACGAATTGTAGAAAGGAGAACACAATAAAATGGTTGCTACCCTTACTGATGCTAAGCGCTCTGCCATTGCTGAAAAGCTTGCCGATATGCGGGCAATTCAGAATTTAATCATTGCGAATGAACAGCAATTTATCAACGACTGTAAAAACAACGAGATTTTTGGTCGTTTAGAAGACATGCTAGAGGATGACCAGAACAACTTAGACGTTCTGGAAACAACGATTACTCAGTATGGAATTCAATCTGAGCCAAAAGAGAAAGTAAAAAAAATGATTGAACAAGCTGAGCAGATGATGAAAAGCTCTGAACTCAGTCTTTATGAAAAGATGGCTCAGCATGAACTACTAAAACATGGTCAAGTCATGTCAGGACTTGTGGTTCATAAGGCAGCTCAAATCGCTGGTGCGGATGTCGAGGAAGCACTTTCTCCCCTAAATTCGGTCAACTTTGAAAACCGGGCGCATCAGGAAAGACTCAAGGGCATGTTGGAATATTTAGGCACCCAAGAGTTAACAGGTGAAGAACCCGAACAAGGAGTTTGGGGACGAGTTCAAGATGCAGTAGCTGCTATGACGGGTGCGATTGGTAGTGCTGTGACTCAGACATCTGATAAGTCTGACATGGATATCATGGATGTCATTTTCATGGATCACCAAAAAGTCAAAACCTTAATTGGTGAAATTAAGGGAACCAATAATCCGCAGCGCATCCAGGAGTTTTTTGGACAACTCTACAAGGATATAATTGTTCACTCTAAAGCAGAAGAAGAAGCCGTCTACCCTCAAATTCGTTCCTTTTATGGCGATGCTGATACTCAGGAACTCTATGATGAGCAGGATCAGTTAGAAACGATTCTGAATGAGATGAAAAATATCGATCCTACTTCATCCGAGTTTAAGTCTAAACTGAAGCAGGTGAAAGACATGATTGGCGATCACACTCGTCAAGAAGAAAGCACGATGTTCGCTTCCCTGCGGAAGAATCTTTCGTCAGAGCAACGGGAACAAATGGCAACTCAATTTAAGGAATCCAAGCAGAAATTGCAAAGCCAAATGTAGGGGCAAATTTAGGGACAATTGAATTGTAGGGGCGGGTTTAGGGACTAAATTCCGCTATTCACCGATAACGGAACAGCAAAACCCGCCCTATTTCACCCCCTAATTGAAAAGCAAAACCCGCCCTATTTACCCATAAATAAATAACAAAATTTACTCTTTGACGCACTAAAGTGCCTACTACGAACAGGAGCGCGATAACATGACAATTACACCGGATCAAATCCCCCCTCAATCCCAAGAGCGGAAACCCGCCTTAGAGTCAGAAATGACACCCAAGCCGGAATATGATGATCCGAACTATAAAGGAAGCGATAAGTTACGGGATAAAGTCGCCTTAATTACGGGCGGCGATAGCGGGATTGGTCGCGCTGTTGCGGTTTTCTATGCCAAAGAAGGAGCCGATGTTGCAGTTGTTTATTTGGACGAGCATGGAGATGCTCAAGAGACGAAAAAAGCTGTAGAATCTTATGGTCGTCGTTGTTTATTAATTGCTGGCGATATTCGCAACGAACAATTCTGCCAGGAAGCGGTTCAGAAAACAATTGATGAATTTGGTAAGCTAGATATTCTGGTCAACAATGCAGCGGAGCAATATCTAGAGGAGAGCATTGAGGATATTGACTCAGCCCGATTAGGTAGCACATTTGCGACCAATATCTTCTCAATGTTCTATTTCACGAAGGCGGCGTTACCTCACCTTGAACCCGGAAGTTCTGTGATTAATACGACATCCATTAATGCCTATAAAGGTAACTCGTCCTTGCTCAGTTATTCCACAACAAAAGGTGCTATTCTTGCCTTTACTCGTTCCATCTCCCAACCTTTAATTAAGAAAGGAATCCGGGTAAATGGTGTCGCGCCAGGTCCCATCTGGACTCCGTTTATTCCAGATGCGTTTCCGGGCGAGCAAGTCGAAAGTTTTGGTCAACAAGTTCCGATGAAGCGTCCAGGACAACCCAAGGAGGTTGCACCGAGTTTCGTTTTCTTGGCGTCTCAAGATGCGTCTTATATGGCGGGTCAAGTGCTGCATCCGAACGGTGGTGTGGTTGTTGGTGCATAGAGATTGGGTGGAGTCAAATTGGGCGCACGTCGGTGCGCTCCTACAATTCTGTGCCACGCCACTACACAGATCCCCGACTTCTTCAAGAAGTCGGGGATCTTGCTTGGATAGAATGTAGAAGTATGCTGTAATTAGGCTTATGTGGTCAAATCGTCGCAAGAGTGCTACATTATTTCTAGTTGTAAATAAATGTAAATTCACGAATTCAGAAAATGCAAACTGTGTACGCTACCTCGGTTTGAGCGTTTTTTACTCAACCAAGTGGATAGGGGAAATAGGACTTAAGATACCATGAACCGACTGATAGCGAACGAACACCTCATGCGAGACGATTTACAACAGTCTCTAGAGCGCCATCATATTAATCCAGGTACATTGAGTACGTTTCAGCGAATTTTACTCACCACCGATGGCACGTTAACTGATATTCTGGAAGCCTATTTATTTGAACAGATCCAGGTTGTCAAACTCTCCCAAAATCTTATCCCCATTCCCAAATCACTTCCGATTATGGAATTAGCGGAGGGGACGGACGTGATTGATAGACGCATTTTACTGCAAGGACGCATTAGTCGCAAAAACTTTATTTACGCGGAATCCATCCTGGTTCCCGAACGCCTGGATGATCATTTTAGACATGAATTGTTTAAAACCAAAACCCCAATTGGTAAGATTTGGTTAGAGCAAAAGGTGGAAACTTTCAAAGAAATTTTGGATTCTGCTAAAGAATCGGCTCAGGGTTTAGCGGAGTATTTTGATATTGAGGCGAGTGACAAGCTACTTTCCCGTACTTATCGCGTATTTACCAATGGTAAACCTGTAATGATGATTACAGAAAAGTTTCCAGAAAGCTATTTTCTCAATAGCGTTTGATTTTGAGAACAAGCAATCATCTAGATGTCACAGATCCCATGATCATGTTTCCGGCTCTATCCCCAAAGCCCTGAGCTGTTCCCGCAAACGAGCATTCTCTCCCTCGGCTCGTTCAGCTCGCTGGCGTTCCTGTTCGGCTCGTTCTTCCCCTGTCAACAGCAAATTCCCCTGACTATCCCACCACCGCAACCAGGGCAGTTCTACGTTCTTGTAGCGTCCCTGCCAAATTCCTAACTCTACTCCGAGTGGTTCAATCAGGTAGTGTCCGCGATCATTAGCAGGTAACAACCTGTAGCGTCCTTCTACCAGATGATAAACTTCTATGCTGGCTTGCTCTACTTCGTAGATGCCGTAGAAAGGAATACGAATCGCTTGTTCGTAAACCCAGAACTTGCCTTGATAAGGCGTGGAATCTCGTTCTTCGGAGCCATTTCCAGAGACGAATTCTAAGGCAATGAGGGGGGAAACGATTTCCTGCCACAGGACGTAGGAGCGCCGCATTTGACCATCCAGGGTGGGTGGCACATTGGCAACATAAAACCAGTCAGGGGCTTCGGCTCCGCGCTCTGGCGGGTCAGTTAAGCGCCAGTAGATACCACTGTCTTGACCGATCGCATAGTATCCATCGGGGTGTAGTTGTTGGAGAATCGGCTCAATGGATTCGGTTAATAGAATACTTTGAGGATGTTCCTGAAAGTTTTTCACAAACGTACCATCGGATTCTGGGAGTTGGGTGTGATCGGGTAGAGTTTTGGGAAGTTCGGGTATCGTTTTCATTCTTCATCAGTTCTCTAGGGCTGTGGAAACCCGCGCAGGCGGGTTTCGTTTGTGTAGCTGCGGTTTCAACCGCCCAATCGATTACGCTGATTGTTGATAAGGGCTGGTTAATTTATCCAACTGCTGTACTAACAAACTTAGGAATAAGCCCACATCAGTAACTACACCCACGGATTCCAAGGAACCGCGATCGCTTAACTTGGTAACAACGGCGGGATTGATGTCCACACACACCATTTTCACCCCAGATGGCGTCATATTTCCTACCCCAATGGAGTGCAGCATCGTGGACAGCATTAAAATCATATCCGCCCCTTCCAGCAGCTTGGCATAGTCGGCTTGGGCTTTAATTAAATCCATCTGCGTATCTGGTAGAGGTCCATCATCGCGAATGGAACCCGCGAGGGAAAAGGGAACATTGTGCTTAACGCATTCATACATAATCCCTTTTGTCAATACCCCTTTCTCCACAGCACCAGCAATGCTGCCATAACGACGGATAGTATTAATCACCTTGAGATGGTGGCGATGTCCACCCCGTACCGGGACACCTCGTTTCATATCCACGCCCAGAGAGGTTCCCATCAGGGATTGCTCAATATCATGAACCGCGATCGCATTACCGCCCAACAACGCCTGCACATATCCTTCGCGAATCAGACGAGATAAATGTTGAGAACCACCCGTGTGAATCACCACCGGACCAGCAGTAACTATGACTTTACCCCCTTGATCGCGAATTTGGCGCAATTCCCAGGCAATTTGCTCAACAATTAATTCCACCCGGCGTTCACTAGAAACGCCAGCACCCATGAAGCTAAATTCTTCACTGCTACGCTGTTCACGGGTTTTTGGCTTGTGAACGGTGCGAATTCCTTCCACACCGACAACCACCTGTTCTCCGACTTCTAGATCCCGTAGGATTTTACAGCGAGCGATCGGCTGGGAGTCCATCTGGGTAATCGCAATTGCCCCATCCATGCGCTGGTTTTGTACCTTCACCCACTCACCCTTAATCCGCACTTCTGTGGGATAAATCGTGGACACATAAAAGTCATCCGGCGCTACACCTGATTGAATCACGGGTTCAAGATTGGCGTCACACTCCTCTTGGGCGGGAGCGACAGCGCCCAACTCAATCAGTTGGCTCATCACCTCTTCCATCACATCATGGGAGGGTGCAGAGACGCGAATCTCAGCGCTGGAGGTACTTTGCCGTTGAACACCCAAATCGAAGTTGAGAACTTGGAAGCTACCGCCAGTTTCCACAATTAGATCTAACGCCCGACTAATCAAGCCAGAATCTAACAAATGTCCTTCTAGGCGAATCGTGCGACTTTCGACTGGGACATTAGCATGGAGTTCAGTACGAACCGGTTCAGTTACCCGCAGGGTCAAGCATTTCGCCGCGCCACCTGCTTTGAGGAATTCAGTCAGGGGGGTTTCAAGGACTCTAAACCCTGCCTCAGCCAACCGTTGCTTCAGGCGATCGCTCGCTTTGTTCATCACCACAACTTGGTCAACATTCACCGCATTGCAGGCGAAGTTCACGGCATCGGCTTCTTCCAAGGCGATACGTTTTTCGGGTGCGACTCGCATCTCAATTAAGCGATTGGAGTAGGCATCAAAGGCGGGGGGATAGTAGAGTAAATAGCCGCCCGTCAGGGGACAGAAACAGGTATCTAGGTGATAGAAGCGCTCATCGGTGAGTCGCAGGGAGACAACTTCAATATCCAGCCATTTTGCCAGATAGGGGTGAGAATCCAATTCGGAACGGAAGCCGTAGCCCGCCCATAACCAGCGTCCTTCTCGATCCAGGAGGGCATCACCTGCACCTTCAAAGGGCAGTTCTTTGGGGAGTTCGTAGACAGTGTAGCCTTGGGCTTCAAACCACTCCTTGAAATGGGGTTCCTCACCCTGGCGTTCTTTGTGCAAGAACCGACTCAGGACAACGTTTTTACCGAGAACCAGCCCTGCATTTGCCGTAAACACCATATCGGGCCACCCTTGTTGAGGGTTAACCAAATCCACGATCGCATGATCTTTGAGGACATGGTGCAACTTGTGCCACTGTTCGACGGCGCGATCGCGCGAGGACTTGTGAATATTCCCTTCCATCCAGGGATTAATCACATAGTCCACATCGTAGTGGTCTGGGGAACACATGAGAAAGCGAATCGAATCAGTCATAATCAATTTTTAATGGGTAGACGCTGACAATAGACCAACTTCCTATCCTATCTAATTTTCAAAGGACAACCCACATTAGTGCTGGATTAGGGGAGATGCGATCGCGTCTTCATTCATACCAAACTGCTTTTGTCAACCCCTTTTCAACTTGGGTACTTTTTCCTTCTACCCCTTGGAGCCTTCTGGCTTCTGCCTTTCTTCGGTAAATCGTAAAAAAACCTGCGATAAAAAGCCTCAAGCAGCAAGGGAAAAGAGGACTGGTGGTGATTGTGGATCATCTGGATCGGATAGATCCCCTTCATCCATCTGCCACTGGCGTCAAAAACCCAAAACCTATCCCGCATTTTCTTACGCTTTTGCAGCAGATGAGTGACTAAGGTTAGAGCCTGGGGATCTGCACCAACAATGGCAATGTCAATATTCGCGGGTAAGGATGCCGAATAATTTGTCATGAAAAATCTGATCCTTGATTTACAATAACGATAATCGTTCTTATGATAATGATTATCACAATTGTGACACCGAGTAACCAAATAGGCGATCGGGCAAGACCTTGAACTGCATAGGGTGTGAGGAATGACTATGGCAAAAACATGGTGGAATACTTTAATCGTTAACCCAGTGGTGTTGGGTAGTACTTGGGCAGTCTGTGCAGCCCCAAATGCTTTGGCACAGATTGAGGGATACAACCCCATCAGTCAAACGAACGCTCTTGAGCAAGTCACCAGTGTCTCTCAGTTACGAGATGTTTCCCCTGGCGATTGGGCGTATGAAGCCCTACGCAGTCTGGTGGAACGGTATGGTTGTATCGCGGGCTATCCCGATGGCACCTATCGCGGGAATCGAGCC
>NZ_JAVJTO010000132.1:0-72593 GCF_040220235.1 Coleofasciculus sp. B1-GNL1-01 | reverse complement strand
TCCTGGGTAGCGAGCAAGATGCTCCTGGGTAGCGAGCAAGATGCTCCTGGGTAGCGAGCAAGATGCTCGCACTACGGCAAGGATCTCGCAATTCTTGACATTATGGTTTAAATGCCGAACAGCTTATTGCTTCCTGTCACTCTGTCACCTATTCCCTGTTCCCCGTTCCCTGGTAAACTTTATCAAAGCTTTATTGATGGTCATCTATGGTTTCATTTAAAATTGAGAAGACTCGCCCATTTGGGAAAAGTCTTGTGTGAGACACCTAAGGGTAGAGACAGTTGGCTAAATGGTCTGGCATAATAGACATGCCAGGAACTGTTGCAAAAGAAGGGTTTGGGTGCGGTACAGTCAACGTGACAGAGGTCAACATGGACATAGAACGGGATTCTCCACTTTCATTAAACGGCAAAGGCGATAGACATGAGCCGCCATTGTCTGCGGATTTTGCTGATGAGGTGACAGCGACTCCCCAACGTGGATTGAATTTGCGTCCCTTGTTGCGAACGGCGAAGCGGAAAGCTTGGCTGATTGTGGGTTTGACTACCCTAACCACCGCAGCGGCTTGGTATGTAAGTACTAAGGAAGCCCCAATTTATGCTGGGGGATTTCGTCTATTAGTAGAACCCGTAACCACTGAAGAACGGGCAAGTGACCCTAGCGCCCTAGCTCGCACCAGTGGTGTGCCGAATGAGCAAATGTTTCGCTTGGATTACCCCACTCAGATTGAAATATTAAAGGGAGTGGGTGTTCTGGGACCAGTAGTGGAGGAAATTGAAGCGCAATATCCTGGTAGAGTTAGTGTCGGTGCTTTAAGACAAGGGTTAACTATAGAACAGGTCACTGTCGGAAAAGGGAGAGATTCGGGTACTAAGATTCTGGCAGTGAATTATCAAAGCTCTGATCCTAAACTGGCTGAGTTAGTTTTAGAGGAAACGGCTGAGAAATATTTAAAGTATAGTCTTGATGAACGCCAAAGCAGTATTAGTGAAGGGGTTAAATTTATAGATGAGCAACTGCCGAAATTGCAGGAGCGCGTCAATAACTATCAGAAACAGATTCAGAGTATTCAGGAGCGCTATGACCTGATTGAGCCTCAATCTAAAGGGGCAGAATTACTCGGTCAAGTCCGGGATCTTGAAAATCAACAGCGAGCAACTCAACAAGAGCTAAGGGAGTTAAGAACCCTCTCAACTAACTTGCGGCAACAACTCGGGTTATCTCCAGAGGAAGCCATCGCTTCATCCGCCTTAAGCCAAGACCCGCGTTATCAAGGGTTGTTGGGGAAAATTCAGGAAGTCGAGAGTCAGATAGCAATAGAATCTGCCCGTTTTCTACCCGATGATCCCAAAATGCAAGCGCTACAGGAACAACGGCAGAATTTACAGGCGCTGCTGAATCAAGAAGCCCAAAGGATTATTGGCGAGAACCTCAAAACTACCACCAATAATTCGGATGTGAT
The DNA here is from genome assembly GCF_040220235.1 of Coleofasciculus sp. B1-GNL1-01. Classification (NCBI taxonomy): domain Bacteria; kingdom Bacillati; phylum Cyanobacteriota; class Cyanophyceae; order Coleofasciculales; family Coleofasciculaceae; genus Coleofasciculus; species Coleofasciculus sp. B1-GNL1-01. Next base: position 71,131 of record NZ_JAVJTO010000132.1, on the reverse strand, counting down.
GACATTTCAGAATTCCGTTCGTATGGGGCTGATTCAGCAACTGGTGGAAGCGACGAACCAGATTCAACTGTTGGAAGAACGCAGTCAGCAGTTAGCTCAGACGAGAGCGACATTCGCGCAACAAGCTCAGCAAATGCCTGAGGTGATCCGCCAGTATACCGAACTCCAGCGGCAGTTGGAAGTGGCGACACAGACGTTGAATCAACTTTTAAGGCAGCGGGAAACATTCCAGGTTGAGGAAGCAGGAAATAAACTGCCGTGGGAAATTCTATCGGAACCGGAAATCGCCCGAGATCAATACGGGAATCCGATAAATATGGCAGAATCCTCTGATAAACTGCTGTTGATGGGAGTGATGGGGGGAGTCGTCTTAGGTCTGGGGTTAGGGGTTCTCCAGGAAAAAATCAGAGATATTTTTTATAGCACAGAAGACCTTAAGGATGCGACGGATTTGCCTGTGTTGGGTGAAGTTCCGGCTTATCAAAATCGGAATCAGAAGCAGGATAAAGAGACTGGGGATCAGGGTTATCCGGATGCGAGGTTTCTGGAAGCCTTTGACTCTATTTATACCAGTATCCGGTTTCTGTTTTCAGACCGCCCGATTCGTTCTCTGAGTGTTACCTCGGCGGCGTTGGGGGATGGGAAATCGACGGTGGCGTTACATTTAGCCCAAACCGCAGCCCAAATGGGTCAACGGGTGCTGTTGGTGGATGCGAATTTGATCCATCCTCAGATGCATCAGCAGTTGAATTTACCCAATGCTAAAGGATTGAGTGACTTGCTGGCTGATGATTTGATGCCTCATGATTTTATCCAGCGATCGCCGATTTCTGATAATCTGTTTGTATTAACCGCAGGTCAACCCCGCCCCCATCTGACACGGCGGTTTGCTTCGGCGCAAATGCAGGAGCTGATGACGGAGTTTGAGACTAAGTTTGATTTGGTGGTTTATGATACACCAGAGTTCCCCAGTTGTATGGATATTAGTTATCTGGCAAGGCATACCGATGGGTTGTTGCTGGTGACGGCAATTAAGAAAACTAAGAATTCGTTAGTTAAGCAAACTATTACTCAGTTAGATGCCTTTGGCTTGCCCACACTAGGGATTATCGCCAATCATATCAAACGATCAGGATTTATGGGGTTACCACCCGCGCCGCAGGAGAGTAACTGGGAGAAAACCCCGGTTTCTGTCTCGTGATTGTATTGTAGAGGCGTTCCGGTGGAAAGTCTAGGGTCAAGCAATTGTAGGGGCGGGTTTAGGGACTAACTTCGGATATTTACCACTCACGGAAAAACAAAACCCGCCCTCTCCACCGATAAATGAACAACGAAACCCGCCCTCCCCACCGATAAATGAACAACGAAACCCGCCCTCCCCCACCGATAAATGAACAATAAAACCTGTCCGGGTTCAGGATAAGACAACCCAACCTAATTTGGTAAAGGGCGACCCGATAAAATTGAGAGGATGGGTGTTGTTGATTTATGCAGCGGGTCGCCCCTACAATAGGTTATATTATTTCGGGTTAAATCTTGTTAATAAAAATGATTTAAACCTTTATTTTTATAGGTTTGTGATTCTAGGCAAGCTTCAGAAGCTGATGTGATTTTATTTGTCATCAATCATTGGTAGGGGCGGGTTTAGGGACAATTGTAGGGGCGGGTTTAGGGACAATTGTAGGGGCGGGTTTAGGAACTAAATTCAGATATTCACCACTCACGGAACAACAAAACCCGCCCTCCCCATCAATAAACGAACCACAAAACCCGCCCTTCCCATCAATAATCTATCACCCACCAGCTCAACCTTCAAAAACCCTCTGGACGAATAGACTCTATCTTACCATCGAGCGCAGCAGCCATCACCCGATAGAAACGGGCGACTTCATGATTTAGGTTAAATTCTTTTTCGATCTTTTCTCTACCTGCGGTGCCGAATTGGCTGCGTAGCTGAGGCTCAGTTAATAGTGTTTTAATTCGGTCAGCTAAGGTGGTAGAATCTCCTGCGGGTACAATATAACCACTCACTCCATTCTCCACCAACTCACTCACCCCCGCAATTTGGGTGGTGACGACAGGAACACCCGCCGCCATAGCTTCCATCAGGGAAACGGGGACACCTTCGGCGAAGCTGGGAAGGACGAATACGTCTGTTTCCTGCATATATTCCCTGACTTCCGCTTGAGACTTATAACCCACAAATTTTACATTATTATTCAATTCTAGCCTTGCTGTCATTTGTTCCAGTTCCGCCCGGTCTTCACCATCACCGACAACGGTTAAGATAATCTCTGGGTGGGAAGATTTTAACATCGCCAGACTTTCGAGTAAGACAGGTAATCCCTTAGCGGCGGCGAGTCGCCCCACATACAACAGTTGTTTACCGGGTTGGTTATGGGAAACTAGGTTAAATAAAGCGGGATCAACCCCACAGTGGACAATGTGCAGGCGATTCCAGGTGTCGGTAGGGGCAAACAGCATCCCTTGACTGCGACAGAAATGACTGATACAGATCACAAAGAGCGATCGCTTGATTTTCTCATCAATCCGCCAACGGTAGGGTTCAAAAAAGATGTAGGGACCATGCATCGTGAAGCTGAAGGGAAAGCCCCCGAGTTCCGCCGCTAGCATGGCTACAGTGCAGCAGGAATCAGCGATGTGGTTATGCAGGTGTTGAATTTGTTGGGTCCCAATCTGTTGCGCCAGAATACCGGCTTCAGCAAAGTAAAATAACTGATAAAGTGTACCTCGCAACCCAGGTTGGTTGGTAGACCATGCCAAGGCTAGGGCTTTCCAATAACGTCCCGGTGAGGTAAATAGGAGAATTAAGTGCGACAACACCAATGTGATCGGATTAGGCGGTAGAATATAGAACGTTTGTTCCCGTTCAGTCTTTTGTTCTAGACCAACGATATGTTCATCACCAGGGCGGCGAACCGAGAAGGTGTAGACCTCTAAACCCTTTTGCCGCAAGCCAGCGACTTCACGTTGAATAAATGTATCCGTTGCTCTAGGATACATTCCCGTTAAATAAGCAATTCGCATCAATTTAACTCCTCAATTACTGGAGGCGTCTGATGCGGCACAGTTCTTAATTCCATTGGGCTACAACTGCGGTCAAGGGCGGTATCTAGGGAGTATCTCGGTGTCCAGTTTAACTGGCGTTTGGCACGAGTATTACTATAGCGTAACGGCTTAAACCGAGCTTGGAGTTTGGCGGGAACTAAGATACCTGGGAGTTTGGCTTTTCCGTTGAGAAGATAGCTGTTAATCGCCCAAGTCATGTTGGCAACTAGCTGCATCACAGTCCAGTTTATCGGGATGGTTCGGGGCGGAGAGTCCATACGTTTCATTAACTGATGGGCATAAGTTTGCTGGCTGGGTAAATCATCATCCACAATATTAATCGTTTCACCGATGACCTGATCCGACTGGGCAGCCGCAACAATCGCTTCAGCACAGTTTTCCACATACGTCAAGGGTATTGTGGCATGATTACCAATCCGAAGCCAGAGGTTGTCGCCCAGTTGAGCGCCGAGATGGGCATTCCAGAGATTATCTCGTCCGTAAACCATACCGGGACGGAGAATGGTAACCTGTCCACCCTGGTTCTGGGCAAAATCGCGGTACAGTTGTTCTTGAATCAACTTTGTCTGAGCATAACCATCTCGCTGGGATGGATTCGACTCAATGGGAGACTCTTCATTAATTATGTCACCGGAATGGATATGCAGGTAGTCGAAAACTGAGAACGTACTAATCCCAATCAGACGCCGCCGATTCGCCTTCACCATGGCTTCGAGTAAGTTCTCAGTCGTTGATACCGTTCCCTCCAACTGACTCTGGAAATCCCCAGCCTTCACCGCCGCCAGATGAATAACTGCATCTATCGTGTCTAAGACTTCAACGAGTCCCTGCTTTTGGCGTAAATCGACACCAACTAACTCTAGGGCTGGGTGATTCGACCAAGGTAGAGGGTTTTGGACGCTGCTAGGTCGCACCAAGGCACGGACGTGATGTCCCTGTCGTAAGGCTTGTGCCACAACATATTGTCCCAGAAAACCGGATGCACCGGTGACAAGTAACTTCATAGGTTGCTGTTGGTTCGTTCCGTTCGTAGTAGGGGCTTTAGCCTTACCTAGTTCGTAGTCAGGGCTTTAGCCTTAATTTTCCACTGGAATCGTTCACTAGCTTAATCCAATTAAACCAGGGCGGGTTTAGTCACATCTGTTGTCCAATCGAAAAGGTAGTCGTGAAACCCGCCCCTACACAATCTTCCACTCTCCCCCTCAAAACTTATCTGCTGATGCATTGCCGTTTATTTCGCCCAAAGCATTGGCGCAATCGGTGTAAAGGAAGATGAAATCGTATAAGCAGAACCTGTATCTAGAGCATTATGAATCGCCAAGACAATTTCATTCACATGCAGCGAAAATTGAGCCGATAGGCGACAGGGACGTTTTTCTCTGATAGCAGCAGCGAGTTCAGCCACACCGCGACAAAAGTCCATTTGCTGGGAACCCCGATAGCGATATCGAGTGGCTTTCCCGACAAGGGGATACTTTCGCTTCCAAGGGCTGATGAACATTTTCCGCCTAATTCTGATGCGCCGTTTAATATAAACGGGAGACCGATAATACCAACAATCCTTGGTACACAGTATTCCTTCATCCCCGACTATCTCCAAAGTATGGTCATGAGGGGCAACAATACCACAGGTTAACCGAGCAACCACCCCTGAGGCAAACTTGATACAAGCCACGGAAAAATCCGGTGCTTCCTCCGCTAAGGGGACATCTGTTTCTTTATCCGGGATTAAGCAAGATGAGAACGCTGTAACGGTTTGCGCCGGACCAAAAAAGGCGACTAACCAGGTGACATAATAACCTGCATGTTCTAACGTACAACCCACCTCAAACTCATCTTTATAGGGCCAAGGGATACCCGATTCACTCGACCATTTTTTGTAGGGCATTTTGTGAACCAGTCCATCGTCGATTTCCGCATACACTAATCGTACCCGTCCGATCGCCTTTTCTCGCAGGGCTTTCCAAATCGTTTGGGCGGTTTCTCCCAGGAGGTTACAGGGTGCGGAGGAGATATACAAACCTCGTTTCTCGGCTAAGTCTACCAGTTCCTCGGCTTGCGACAATTCCATTGCCAGAGGCTTTTCTGAATAGACATGCTTCCCCGCCTCTAAACAAGCTTTTGATACGGCAAAGTGGCTGCTGGGGTTGGTGAGATTAACCACCAACTCAACATTACCATCCTCAAGCAGTTCATCAAGAGTAGGATAGGTCGGCACGGAATGGTAAGCTGAAAATCGGGAAGCCCGATCTTGATCCCGATCCATCACCCCCACCAGTTCCAATTCAGGATGACCGGGAAGGGTTTTCATATAATAATCGGCGACAAAGCCACATCCCACAATCGCGATTCGCATTAATGATCTCCTCAATGCCTAAAGCCTAGTTAGCAGCCACAAGAACTCATAAATCAATTGTAGGGGCGGACGCGATCGCAGCAAGAGGAGGCGATTGAAATCGCTGCTACACCAACCTAGTCCGCCTGCGCGGACTGGGTTATAACGGGGAGTTTTTGCGATCCCAAACAGCTGAAACTTTCTCGAATCATATACCGTTCAGGGGGATCACCGTGCATCGCCGCACCTTCTGCCATTGCCCAACCGCCCCGGATTGAGCGTTTCCACCATTGACTAAACTTGAGCATGGCGGCATCATGATAGGTCATATCGGCATCAATACGGACAATTTTCCAGCCCCGTTGACGCAGGCTGATACACATTTCCGGTTCTTCCCCACCAATGAGGGTTTCGTTGTAGCCGTTTACTTCTCGAATGGCGCTAACGCGGATTAAGGCATCCCCACCACAGGCTTTAGCTTCACCCACAGGGGTGTTCCATTCCATATCCGCGAGGCGGTTATAGATGGAGGCATCCGGGAATCGTTCCCGCCGTCGTCCACAGGCGATCGCTAATTTATCATCATAATCTAGGGTTTCCCTGGCTTGTTCAATCCAGCCGGGGATGAGTTCGCAGTCGCCATCGATAAACTGGACGTATTTGATATCGGGGAACTGTTCGACTAGATACCTAAAGCCTGTGTTACGTCCCCGCGCCATGGTAAACGGTAGGGACATATCCAAGTTGATCACCTGAACACCCAGAGATTCCGCCGCTTCCACACTCCCATCCGTGGAACCGGAGTCCACGTATATAATGGGTGTATCTTGGGGAAGGAGCGCGATCGCGGATTTGAGGCAGCGAATTAGTCGTTCCCCTTCATTTCTGCCAATAGTGACTACTCCAATGGGGGTCATATCTGTTGATTCAATCATGAACCTAGGCTACTATACTGTAAGGAAGGAGTGCGATCGCGCCCTTGAGACAGCGAATCAGTCGTTTTCCTTTATTTTTGCCGATGGTGACTACTCCAAAAATACTGTTTGTTTAAATCAAAAGTGTCCTCGTCATTTGCTAATTATTATATATACTCTTCTCTAGTAGGCTCAATAGTCGTTTATCCAATTCTAGTCATAACTATCAATTCAGATAAAAAATATGAATCGAAATGCTAATTCGTTTCCCATATTTTCTCAAAGGAAAATAATTAAATCCAAAATCAACAACTTTGCACAAACAATTCTTAGACCCGTAATAACTAGAAATCAGATATTTGCGAAAGTTTGTCGAGCATCTTTACTTCCTGAACTTCCAGATTTTCATGGCTTCAGTTTTTTTTATGAATACACATATCCGGAAATTAATCCACCCTTATTTTATATAGACGACGAGATCAATCGAGATTTTTCAAGAAGTTTTCAGCCTCCCAATCAAGAAGCAAAATATCAATCAGGAATTATATTGGCTTCAGATGTCTATGCATCATTCCCTCACCCTATTCATAAATGGAAAGATAAAGTCTTCATAGAAGGCCTAAGAGAATCTTTGAAACCCTTGACTGAGCCGAGATACTTGTTAGCTTTGGCAAGCATTCCATTTGCTAAAAAGCAAAACCTGAAAAGTGGTATCCTTTTGGCAATGCCTTACCACAATAATTACTATCATTGGATGGTGGAAATGTTACCACGATTGCAGATGATAGAAGGTGATGAAAAGTTTAAAGATATTCCGATAATTATGCCTAAAAACAGAACTCCGAAATTTGTATATGAAAGTATAAAATTAACAGGTTTTTTAGACAGAACTCTTTTTCTTGACGACGGAGTTTATCACTTTGATCACCTGTACATACCTAGTTTGCTTTCTCTGATCAAACAGCCTTCACCTCTAGCGATTGAATGGTTAAGCAAAAAACTGGTAACGAATAATCAAATTAACAATAAAAGGCGAATTTATGTGTCTCGCCGCGATGCTTTACGTCGCTCTATCACGAATGAGCCAGAAGTGGAGCAGATGTTGTCAGAGTTTGGTTTTGAAACGGTGTGTCTCAGGGATCATTCTTTAGAAGAGCAGGTTAAAATATTTCAAGAGGCAGAATTTGTAATTGGGAGTCACGGAGCTGGCTTCAGCAATATAGCGTTTACACCTGCCCAATCGATTTTAATTGAGTTATTCCAAGAAGGTCGGTTTTCTCCTACTTTCTATCGATTAGCTGGAATTAAAAATGTAAAATATGGTTTTCTGGTCTGTAAAAAAGATGGGATAGGACAGTATGTTAATGTCAACCAATTGAAAGAGTTAGTTGAAAAAGCAGTAGCAAATATCAACGGTAGAAATATTTATAGCAATCCTATTTAGGTCGTGGCAATTTTCAAAATTGAAACCCTTGCTATACCTGAGTTTCGAGCATTTCGCTTGTTGCATCCTATTTAGGATTGCTATAGTATGTCTAATCAACGCATAGTGATACATATTGGCTACCCGAAATGTGCCTCATCATGGCTACAGCAGGTTATGTTTGCTGATGAGCAAACAGGATTTTTAGCTGCTTGGGGTGCTAAATCTAAAGAAGTTAAGAAGCAATTTGTCAATTCGGATAATTCTTCATTTAATGCTGATGAAGTACGTCGAGTTTATAATATTGGTTTACAAGCAGCTAATCAGAACAATCTAGTACCCGTATTATCTAACGAGCATTTAAGCGGTAACTTAGCGAATATAGGCTGGAAGCAGGAAGTTGCAGATAGACTTTATTCGACCTTTCCCGAAGCAAAAATTATCATAATAGTACGCGAACAGAAATCAATTTTGTTGTCAGCGTATGGACAGTGTATTAAGTTGGGTAGGACTCTAACTATAGAGGAATTTTTGGGTTCTATACAAAAGGGTCATGAAACAGCCGATAATTTGAAGAGACCAACTTTTAAATTAGATTTTGTAAAATATGATTTATTAATTGAATATTATCAGAATGTTTTTAGCAAAGAAAATGTATTAGTTTTACCTTTTGAATTATTAAAAAAAGATTCAAAAAAATTTGCTCAAGCCATCCTAGACTTTAGTGGATCTAATGGAAGTTTACCTAAAGACAAAGTTGCTAAAAATAGTGGTTACAGAGGAGGTTCGTTAATTATAAAACGTCGATTAAATATATTGTTTCCTCTCTATAACAGGATGGGAATACAGGTTACGGGGAAATTGTCAGCAGCAGCCGATAAAATGATACCATCTAGCTTTCATGAACGAATAGAAAATCGGTGGAAGCAATATATTGAGCAGCGTGTTGGAAATTACTTCCATCTGAGTAATCAACGGACTAGCCGTTTGATTGGAATAAACTTAGCTGATTTTGGTTATGATTGCTAATTTTGGTTTTTTAGCGAATAAATTATCTGAATTTTTTGAACATACAATCTAGAAACAATGTTGGTTTACCGACAACCTTAAGTATGTCGCATAAATAGAAACCCGCCTGTCTCATCTTTTCAGCAAACTCCGGAAAGCGATAGCTTTCTTCAAAACGCTTGTTGTATGATACTTCTGCAATAACAAATTCTGTATTCTGAAGAAAATGTGATGCTCCTCGTATAACTTCTAACTCAAACCCTTCAGTATCTATTTTTAAGCCGAAAGGAGGCTGAAATTTATACTCTTCCAATAAAGTGTCTAGTGTTGTAATCGGTACTTCTCTCGTTCTGAGAATTTCTTTTCCTGTTGATGTCAACTCAGTCCTTTTATTGAAACTGCTTCTTGTTAAAGAATTTTGTTCGATTGATAGTGTAAGAGTAGTATCTTGAGAACCTATTGCCGTGATCAAATATTGTCCTTTATATTCTTTGAGAATGTTTGCTAAGGAGGGCTTGTATTCTTCTAGAGGATCAATTAAGACATGAAACGCATCGGGGAATGCCTTATACAGCTCTTTTGTGCCATAACCTGCTCCAATATCTACACATGTCTTTATATCAGTTGCAAAGTTTCTGAGATTTGAAGCATTCCATCCAGAATATTCAGGTTTTATCCGTCTTATATCGTAGCCTAGTCTGGTGAAAGCTTTTTTTATAATTTTTTTCATACTATTATTAAAACGACTCAGAATAGAGGTATTGGGATTACTGAAGATGAAAACGAATAATTTAGATTGATTCTACCATATTTGCTTGATTAATCCAAACAGACGTAATCCACTCTCCACTAGGACTGGATACATTATCTTCGTCATTAGCAGGAAAGTCTAACCTCTTAAAATTTTTAGGAATTGTGGCATCTGCTTCTCTAGATAAAGCCTTATTATTTGTATTGTCAATTACAATATATTGAACTTTTTGCTTCTCTATAATAGATTGGGTTTTTTCTAAGGCTTTTAGTCTAATTGCGCCATCTATAATTATTACATCGAACTTGTCTGGCAGATCGAGTAAATAATCTTCCTCCATACTTTCAATCTCTGCATCAGTCAGCAAGCCTCGATGAGCTTTCCAGTAATCTTTAGGAGTATCTATCGTTGGCTTCCACTCACAAGGAGAAAAATGCAATCTCCATTTTTTTAGTAACTCTGGATGTCGGGAAAAGTGATAGAGGAGAATGATAGCCCATTTAAAACTTGCCTCAAAAGTATAAACTTTCTTGGCTTTTTGACACCACCAAAGAGAGGAAACGCCACCACCATATTCAAGTATGGTCATTTCTGTATTTATATGTTCGTCTAGCCACCTAATAGAGCTTTTTGTATACCAAGGCAGAGGATTTTGGAATAAGCGCTCATGACTTCGGATTATCATAATATCAAATACAGGCGCTATTGATTGAACTAGATTTTTTAACCAAGGTTTCATTGATTCATTTCCAAATATTTTTTATTACCTTCAGGAATCATTATAAAGTTTAAGCGACTTGAGCTAATTGACAATATTTTCCCAGCTATCTAGTCTAGTACGCATTTTTACTAGAGGATGAAACATCTATAGCGCTACTGTAGTATCGGCATATTTCAAAGACGTTATCTGGTTGTAATTGGCTTCGATAAAAGCTTTTAGTGATTCTTGTTCCTGTTGCGTTAACATCTCACGCCAGCGCTGATTTTTTGACGGTTTGAGTCTTGTCGGCAATGAATAGTCTACATCAGGCAAATTCAGCGCCTTGTGGACTTGAGACACAACCAAGCCCGGATTCTCAGCAAAATCCCGACTATGCACCGGAAACACTACATCAAATTGAGGCGCATTTTCCTCAATTGTTGTGTAGACGCGCAACCAGTATTCTGCTAACACAGAAACTTCTCCACCTGGAAACGTCCGTTCGGGTTCAATTTGAGCGGAGGAGTTGGGCCAAATTGAACTCCAACAATGCTTGCCATCTATGGGAAAATAGTATTTAACTCCCGTAAGCTTGTGTTGTTTAGCCCAAGTTTCCTTGAGGCTAGCGACACTACTTACAATATCTCGGCTGGAAACAAGCAGATGTGCATCCGGAAAAATGCTATGCACAAAAGGCAGCTTATTCCACAAATGAGGACTCTTATTGAAAAAGCGAGTATTTTTGCTCCCGCCTTCCTCTACCATGAGTCGAGCAAAGCCTTCTCTAACATTTTGACGGATAGTGTCTGTCACATCTTCCGCCCTCAGGGGTGGACAATTCTGTTTATGCGTCGCTAAAGCCGCAATATCAATATCGGCTAATTTACACCACTCAGGTGAAAGCTCAAAATGGGCATACGTGGGATGGCAAATGTTGGGGTGATGTCCCATACAATTGGCTAAGAGAGTCGTTCCCCCCTTAGCTGTACCGACCATAAAAATTGGGTTAACTAAAGGGGGAAGTTCCCGAAAGTTCAAAGAAAATCTCCTGAACCTGATCAGGGGTTCTGCCACGAAACGTCTGAACTGATCATATTGACGCTTATACTTGGACTTGTACTGGCGAGGAATCGCCTCTTTCAGGGGGACAAAAACTGATTCTTTCATAAATTTTTACATTTATATTCAATTAAATATATGATTTTGATAGTACCATGCCTTCAGCTAAAATAACCTGGGGACTTTTAGCTAGACTGACAGCCATGAGTCTAATCGTACCTCAATGAAAAGTATTCCCACTCAAATTCCAGAAGTTTTAATTTTAGAACCCCGCGTCTTTACCGATGACCGTGGTTTTTTCCTAGAAAGCTACAACCACAAAGCTTTGGCGGAAACAGCAAACATAACAGCTGAGTTTGTCATGGATGGTCATTCCCGTTCCGGGCAGAACGTCCTACGAGGACTACACTACCAGATCCAGCAACCGCAGGGGAAGCTGGTGCGAGTGGTTGTTGGCGAAATACTGGATGTAGCCGTCGATATCCGCAAAAGTTCTCCGACATTTGGACAATGGGTAAGCTGTCTCTTGAGTGCTGAAAATAAGCGCCAACTTTGGGTACCAGAAGGTTTTGCCCATGGATTTTACGTGGTGTCACAGGTAGCCGAGGTATTATACAAAACCACGGATTACTATGCCCCGCAACACGAAAGAACCCTACTCTGGAATGATCCCGACTTGGCAATTGACTGGCAACTCACCACCGATCCAATATTATCGGCAAAAGACCAAGCGGGTCAACCTTTGAAAACAGCAGAGATTTACCCATGACACGTATCTTACTCATCGGTATGGCTGGACAACTGGGGAGTGAACTCCAACACACCCTAGCTCCCTTGGGAGAGGTGATTGGTTTTGACCGCCAGGGGTTGGATTTGACACAACCGGATCAAATTCGTCAGGTTATTCGGGAGATTAAGCCTAATCTGATTGTAAATGCCGCCGCTTACACAGCCGTAGACAAAGCCGAAAGTGAACCTGAACTGGCAAATACGATTAATGGCACAGCTCCCACAATTATGGCAGAAACCGCCCAAGAGCTGGGATCAGGTTTAATTCATATTTCTACCGATTATGTCTTTGATGGGCGAAAAAATACACCTTATACTGAAACGGATACACCCAATCCCTTAAACGCCTATGGGAAATCGAAGCTCTTAGGAGAAACAGGAGTACAACAGGCGTGCGATCGCGCTGTTATTATGAGAACAGCTTGGGTGTATGGAGTTCACGGTAAAGGTAACTTCGTTAAGACGATGTTAAGAGTCGGCGCACAACGGGAAGAACTGCGAGTAGTTGTGGATCAAGTGGGGGCGCCAACCTGGACAGGGGAATTAGCCCGTGCGATCGCGCAGTTAATTCCACACCTCAACTCAGAGTCGGTGACGGGTATCTATCACTATACCAATAGTGGTGCGATTAGTTGGTATGATTTTGCCGTAGCTATATTTGAGGAAGCTCGACAACTGGGCTTTCCCTTAAACGTCGAGCAAGTTGTGCCGATTAATACCTCAGAATATCCCATACCCACTCCCCGTCCAGCTTATACCGTACTCTCTAGCAAGAAGATATCCGCCGTTTTAGGGACTCATCCCCCCCATTGGCGCACAGCACTGCGGCAAATGCTCAAACAACTCTATGCTCACCAATAATGTCTGATCAGCTTAATCCAACCCGTCGTGGCAATACAACCCAGTTGACAAAGGACGACTCACCCTTTAACTATGTTCTGATTACCGGTCCTGGGCGTTCGGGGACAACGTGGCTAGGTCGGATGATGGATAGCTATGAACATTGTAGTTATAAATTTGAACCCTTTGTGCGATCGCCCCTTTACCGAGAGTGGAAAAATGATTTAGAGTCGGGCGACGTTAAGGAATTACGTCGTCGCTTTGCGTCGCTGTGTTCTAATTTTGACCATGACGTTGATTTACCCCCATTTCCCGCCAAGAGTTTTCGCTGGCAAAATCCCCAACTCTTACACCTGTTGTATGGTTTAGGTAGTCGTGTCGAAGCCCTGAAGCCTCTCTATCACTGGTATGGTCATACTAAACTAACTTCAGAGACTCCTATCCTAATTAAGGATGTGAATTTCCCTACTCCCCTCTTACCCCGCCTGTGTGAGGTGCTACAGCCTAAGTTGATTGGGATGATCCGTAATCCCTTTGGTAGAATTGCGTCTACGCTCAAAGGTAAACAACTCAATCAGTTTAGCCAGCGCTCCCAATCGGATAAAATAGAAGGAATGCGGCGATCAATTGACGCCGTTGGGGGGAATTTCCTGGCTGAGTATCGCGATCGCTTGGAGGAAATGTCAGATATGCAGTTAGATGCTGTAATCTGGCGTATCCAAGTTGAACCCTTGGTTGAGTATACTCGCTCCTATGACCAGGGATTAGTCGTTGTTTATGAAGATTTATGTAATGATCCCCAGAGCAAAATTACGGAAATCTTTAACTTCGTGGGCTGGGAACTCGGTCAAACCACTCGCGACTTCATCAATGAATCAACCACTGGTGAACGCCAGTTATCTGATCAATCTAAGGCATATTTTAGTGTCTACCGCGATCCCCGCACCAGTATGTCCAAGTGGAAAACCCAGCTTACCGATGAACAACAAGCCGATATCGCTTCTGTAATTCGCGATTCACCGTTGAAAGATCTTTGGTCTGACCTACCCCTTTGAACTGAGACTATGAGGATATAGTAACTTAGAGGAAATGGTACGTTTGTAGTAGGCACTTTAGTGCCTTTCGCGCTCAAGCGCTGACTACAAACTGCGCTCACTTGGGCTTTAAGTTGTGGAGATTGATGATGCTCTTTGCTCTCGTCGAAAAACCAACCTAACCCCCCAGCCCCCTTCCCAACCCCCCTCATTCCCCCCTGCGAGGGGGGAGGACAAAGGATGCTTCGCTCTTGTGGCACGGAAGGGGGAGCATGAAAGCCCCTCCAAATAAAGAATATATTCCGCTTCCCTCTCCTTGTAGGAGAGGGCTAGGGAGAGGTTCGGGGAGGGGTTTTGGGAGGGGTCAGATTCCACCGATAATTAACCAAAAGTATCATTTATGTCCCGGCGATAATCCAGCCAATCTCAACAAGTTCTAATGAAAGCACTCATTCTTTCCGGCGGAAAAGGAACGCGACTACGCCCCCTCACCTATACTGGGGCAAAACAACTCGTGCCTGTTGCCAATAAACCCATTTTGTGGTATGGAATTGAAGCGATCGTCGCCGCTGGGATTACCGATATTGGGATTATTATCAGCCCAGAAACCGGAGAAGAAGTGAAGACCAAAACGGGAACAGGCGATCGCTTTGGGGCTAAGATTACTTATATCCTGCAAGATCAGCCAGCCGGATTAGCCCATGCGGTCAAGATTGCTCAACCGTTTCTAGGGGATGCACCCTTTTTAATGTATCTGGGTGATAACCTGGTACAAAGTGACTTGAGCCTATTTATCGAACGGTTTCAACAGCGAAATCTAGATGCCCTCACCCTGCTGTGTTCCGTTCCCAATCCCACCGCCTTTGGTGTGGCAAAGGTGGATGAGGAAGGGCGAGTCTTGCAGTTGGTGGAAAAGCCCAAAGTTCCGCCCTCAAATCTGGCACTGGTGGGGATTTATCTATTTTCTAACACAGTTCACCAGGCGATCGCGAATATTCAACCTTCGGCGAGAGGGGAATTGGAAATTACCGATGCGATTCAATATCTGATTGACCAACCCAAGCAGGTGGAATCCTTCCAGTTAAAAGGCTGGTGGCTGGATACAGGGAAAAAGGATGACCTATTGGAAGCCAATCGGGTGATTTTGGATACCCTGTTAGAAACCTCTGTTCAGGGTGAGGTTGATGAAACTAGCCAGGTGATTGGGCGGGTTAAGATTGGTCAAGGTTCCCAGGTAGTTAACTGTACCATTCGTGGACCAGTGACGATTGGCAGCAATTGCCATCTGGAAAATTGTTTTATTGGTCCTTACAGTAGTGTAGCTGACCAGGTTACCCTGGTTGATACTGATTTAGAGCATAGTGTGATTTTACAGGGGGCGAAGGTGATTGGGGTACAGCAGCGGATTGTAGATAGTGTGATTGGACAACGGGCAAAGTTGAGTGTAGCCCCACGGCGTCCCAAGGCGTTGCGGTTTATGATTGGAGATGATTCACAAATTGAATTAGTTTGATAACGTTGGCTGGGCGGTTGAAACCGCAGCTACACAAACTAAACCCGCCTGCGCGGGTTTCACCAAGTCTAGAACCCTGAGTCGGGGCGGGTTTAATCACATCTGGGTGGAACCGAAAAGATAGTCGTGAAACCCGCCCCTACACACCAGAGACGCCATGTCATCGAGGGAAGCTAAGGGTCAAAACTTACCTTCCTTCGTTGCACCACATCCCGTGACCGTGACAGGTAGGGGCGACCCGCTTGCACCAATTAACAACTCTAGCTACTTAATGGGTTCGGGTCGCCCTCTGCTCAACCCTCTGTGACAAAAAGTGTTTCCCAGGCAAGGTTAACAGTTGAGCTATTTATCCTCTAAAATTAGGAGAGTACAGGATAAATTGGCTACCGTACCCGAGTGTAAGTGAATTTAGCTATAGCCTTTTATTATAAAACCAACACTGTGGTCATAACCAAACCCACTTTCAGCATTCTATGTGTATTGCCGATCAAAGAAAATCCCGTTTATCAAAAAAGGTCGTCCGTAGGGGCGCATAGAGGTCATTGGTGTCAACTTAAACTCAACCCCCTCACCCCCAGCCCCTCTCCCACCAGGGGAGAGGGGAGCAAGAAGGAAGCGCTATGGAAATCATCTTCCAAGTGTGTTTTGGAAGCGTCTTTATTGGAGGTTTCCCCTTCTCCCTTGAAACAAAAGCGAAATATCCGCTGTCATCCCCCCTCCTCGTAGGGGGGAACGAGGGGGGTGGGAGTTGGGGTTAGGGGATAAGGGTTAAAAGATTGCCAGTCGAGCTTTTGGCGCTTAAGTTGACACGCATGACAGACGTGTGCCCTTCCCCTTAGCTGGCGGTTCAGGGCAATAAACTCTAAAACTCAAACAAACTACTTATCCAGATGATTGACTATCTTTCCAAAGTTTTATACGTTTTAACGGGAAGTCGCAAAAGTCTTATCTTCCTCTTACTAATATTTATCTTTACCTCAATTCTAGAAGCCTTTGGCATTGGCTTAGTCGGACCATTCATCAGCCTAGCGTCCAACCCAGAATCGATTCAAAGTATTACTGTACTCGACTGGGCTTATCGAAAGTCAGGATTGGAATCCCCTCAGCAATTTATCCCCATCGTCGGATTTATAATTATTGCCATTTTCTGTATTCAAGCGTTGCTTTATTTTCTGTCTCAAACATATATATATCGATACACCCATAAGCAAAAATCAATCTTGATATCTCGGTTACTCAAGGCATATTTAAAAGCACCTTATACATTTCACTTAAATCAAAATACAGCCAGTATTATTAGAAATATTATTACCGAGACAAATATGTTTACCAATCAATGTTTGCTCGCGTTACTCATATTTGTGACCAATGGAATTGTGATCGGGGTTTTAACAGGATTAATGGCATATAGCAATTCCCTGCTCTTGGTCATGGTTTTGGTTGTTTTGGTACCCACATTTTTGTTATTTAGTAAATTTGGGCATAGATTTAAGCGATGGGGTAGAATCCAATCGCAAACTCAAAAAGAAATGATTAGTACGATTAACCACGGCCTAGGTGGATTAAAAGAGACACGGTTGATTGGCTGTGAATCCTATTTTGAAAATCAAATAGACCAACAAGCTCAAAAATATGCTAGAGCTGCTACTTTATCACAAGCATCAAATCTATTACCGAACATTTTTATTAAGACAAGTTTAATTGTATTTGTGGTTCTATTTGTCTCTCTGTTTCATGTTTTCTTCACGGAAAATGGACAAGATTTGACCGCTGTGATGGGTGTTTTTGCTGTGGCGTCAGTACGCTTAATCCCAGCATCAAGTCAATTTGTTCAGTCCATGGCAAAAATGCGAACCTCTAACTATGCGCTGAATATGCTCTACTTAGATCTCAAGGAAATAGAGAAACAAAAAATTCACAATCGTCTAGAAATACTGCCAGATGCAAGGGTAAATGGCTCAGCTCATGGGAAAAATAAAGCAAATCAAGCGCTTAGCTTTGCCAATCAAATTGAGCTGATTAATGTAACCTATCGTTATCCGGAGGCTTCCGAACTGTCTCTTGACCAGATTTCGTTTAAGATTAAGAAAGGGGAATCGATTGCCTTAATTGGCAAATCGGGAGCGGGAAAGACGACTTTAGTGGATGTGATACTAGGGCTGTTGGAGCTAGAGAGTGGAGATATTAAAGTCGATGGTGTATCCATCTATGATAATCTGCGCTCTTGGCAAAACCTTGTCGGGTATATTCCCCAATCGATTTTTTTGACCGATGATACAATCGAACGGAATATTGCCTTTGGTGTTCCTGATGAGCAGATTGATGAGGAACGATTGCACAAAGCGATCGCAGCCGCGCAGCTTGAGGAATTGATTGAGCAATTGCCCGATGGGATAAAGACAGGGGTAGGTGAACGGGGGGTACGTTTATCCGGGGGACAACGCCAACGGATAGGGATTGCGAGGGCGATTTATCATGAACGGGAAATTTTGGTACTGGACGAAGCGACGGCGGCATTGGATAATGAGACAGAGAGTCGGGTGACAGCGGCGATTAACGCTCTGGCGGGGACGAAAACCCTGATTGTGATCGCTCATCGCCTATCTACGGTTGAGAACTGCGATCGGGTTTATATGTTGGAGAAGGGACGAGTAGTGAAGTCGGGGAGTTATCAGGAAGTAGTTTTGGACAGTTAACTTCTTAGGAAAATATAGTCGATATGATGAGCAAGAGGAATGGAATGATTGATCAGAGTGGCTTAACAGCTAGCCCCGTTTGCCCAATCTCTGGAGCTGAGATGAAACCGTGGCTTTTTGTTCCGGGTGATTGGAGACGCCCTACCGTAAGCAAGCCATTCCAATTGTATTGGTGTCAAGCGTCACAGTTTGGACGAGTATACCCGGTTCCAGATCCGAGTGAAATTACCAGTTTTTATAACGTTGATGAATATTATACTCATGGAGTCAATCCCCGATCGTCGGACTCTGTGTCATCGGTTTCTTTCCTAGAAAGATTACGAACTCAACTGGCTTGGCGTTTTGATGATGGGATTAACGGATGGCCTCATGACTGGTTTCACTCTCACTTTGGTTCGACTTCTCGGTTTATTTGCGAAATCGGTTGCGGTAATGGCAAGCTGCTGGAAAAATTGCGAGAGTGGGGGCATACCGTCTATGGAGTTGAACCTGATCCGCAAGCCCGATTTATAGCGGTCGAAGAACGGGGTCTTCAAGTGTTTGCTGGTACAGCGGAGTCTCTACCACCGGAAATTAGTTTGAGACACTATGAGCTAGTGATTATTAAACATGCCCTCGAACACACTGTAGATCCGGTTAAGGCAGTCTCTAATGCCATTAAGCTATTGGCTCCAGGTGGTAAGTTAGTAATTGAAGTTCCCAATAATTCAGCCTTGGAATTCAAATTTTGGGGAATCGCGTGGTTTCATCTGGATGTACCAAGACATTTAAACTTTTTTACAAAATATAGTTTACATAAGCTCTGTGAACAGTTAGAGCTTAAACTATGCGCTACTGAGTTCTATGGTTACTGCCGACAATTTACAAAACATCATATCTGTATAGAACAAAAGATAGCTGAAATATTGTGTTCTCTGGAGGAAAATAACGAATCCCCCCAAGTCAAAAACTTCAACTTAAAGAGTTGGCTTCTACTACTTCAAAGTGCTTTCGCTGCCAATGAACAGAAGTATGATTGTGTTCGCGTTATTGCTGAAAAACCGAATGGGCAGCCCACTATATAACTATATAGATAGATGGTCTAATTAGGGGCTGCTGAATAAGTTTTGTGGTGGGGAGAGGCAATAGGGAATAGGCAATGGGCAATGGTTTTAACCCTCTGTCGAGGTAAAATTTAGTGCTGTTGTCGGCGAAAATTCCAGGATGCAAGACTGTTATAGTGTAAAAACCTTGCACTTGTTGGATCGAAAAATGGCTGGAAACCCTTATCTGGTCTACCTTACACGCTTATGCAGCAAGCCCTAATTAAACAGTGACTCTGTAAAACAAAGCCCATGACCCCTCAAGCTCAACTGGCGATGCTTGCCTTGATCCCCCTAGTATTATACATATTTACTCGGTTTCCGCCCCCAAAGGCAGTGGTAATTAGCTTCATTGTCGCCTGGCTATTCCTTCCCCAAAAAACGGCTTTTTCGTTTCCAGGTCTTCCTGACTATACGCGAGTATCAGCAACTGTTTACTGCGTTTTACTCGCTACGTTTATTTTTGATGTCGGACGTTTCAGTTCATTTAAATTAAGTTGGCTAGATTTGCCCATGCTAATCTGGTGTCTGTGTCCCTTGGCTTCATCAATCAGTAACAACCTAGGAGTCTACGATGGCATGTCATCAGTTCTTAGTCAAACGCTGCTTTGGGGTGTCCCTTATTTTCTCGGTCGCATCTACTTCAATAATTGGCGGGGGTTGCGCTTATTAGTGATTGGTATTTTTATTGGCGGTTTAGTCTATGTTCCTTTTTGTCTGTATGAAATCCGCATGAGTCCGCAGCTACACCGCATGGTTTACGGTTTCTTTCCTCACATGTTTCTTCAAACGATGCGTTATGGGGGATTTAGACCACAAGTTTTCATGCAACATGGTCTTGAAGTGGGTATGTGGATGATGGCAGCGACACTGGCTGGCATTTGGCTGTGGCAAGCTAGGGGACTTAAGCAAGTGTGGGGGATTCCCATGGGTTTGCTGATGCCAGTCTTGCTGATTACATTTATACTGATCAAATCTACAGGTGCATGGCTGTTACTGGGAATTGGAATTGTTATTCTATTTACTATTCGCTGGTTTCAGACCTCTTTACCTCTATTGCTGGTGATTGGAGCGATGTTCTTCTATTTAGGTATGGGGGTGAGTGGGACATTTACGGGTGAAAGGGCTGATCAGATGGTTTCATTTATGGCTCAGGTAACGAATGAAGAACGAGCTGCTTCCTTACAAATAAGATTTGATAATGAAGAAGAATTAGGGGACAAAGCACGGCAGCGGATAATTTTTGGATGGGGAGGATGGGGACGAAATCGCATTTATGAATATAACAGGTATGGAGAAGAAATAAATACATCATTGACCGACAGTCTGTGGATGCAAGCTTTTGGCATCCGGGGTATTGTGGGCTTACTGAGTGTATACGTGGCGATGCTACTTCCGGTGGTCAGGTTTTGCTTGGGTCGATATCCTCCCCAAACCTGGTTTAATCCTAAAGTCGCTCCTGCGGCTATAGCAGCCTTGATCCTAACGTTATATATGTTTGATTGTCTGCTTAATGCCATAGAAAACCCAATTTATATGCTTTTATGTGGAGGGTTAGCCGGGTTTTTATTAAATCAGCCAGAAACACAAAAACTAAGAGGCAGTCGTCCCTCAGTATCTAAGGCGTATCTGGTACGATAGAGACAATATCTGAATGATTAATTTACTTAAGCAACACTTGAGTGATAACAACAAATATGGGCGCAGATAAACCAGACTATATCTTAATTTTCGGGCAGGGACGCTCTGGAACCAACTGGTTGCTTGATCTCCTCGACCTTAGCCCTCAGACTTATTGTCGCAATGAAGCCAATAAGTTAAAAACCTCTCCTCTGGCTCAACTCCCATCACCCATTGTTCGACAACCTCTAGGTGATGATTTTGGAGGACAATGGGACAAAGCTGTTGCATCAGTTGCATTGAGAATGGGTGATCGCGATCGCATAGGAACTTATCCTAAATTTTATATTAATCAGCCAGTCCGTCAGTTAGGAACTATAGTATTGGGCAAGCGCCGACTTCGCCAACTCTTTTCCCCAATCATGCCTAGCCTCAGGCAACCTGACTGGCCCGTGCCGAGGTGGTTTGTTCACCCCGATGCCCTTAAGCAAGCGTCTACGGTTTTAAAGCTGAATATGGCTCCAGCATGGGCAGAGTGGGTACTCCTCAACCGTCCCAATGTGCTGGTGATTCATATTGTGCGACACCCAGGAGGGTTTTTGAATTCGATGAGTCGTCGCTATTGGGCAGATCAGGATATAACTGTGATTAAGCAGGATAACCAGGAACGTCTCAGGCAGATTGTTAAATATGAACCGGAGTGGGCTGAACGGTTTGGCGAGATAGAGGCGATGTCTGAAGAAGAATCGGAGTTGTGGTATTGGCGCTATGCTAGCGAAACGATTCACACGGCGGGTGAGGGACGTGCCAATTATGTGCAGCTTGTATATGAGGACTTGGTTGCCAATCCTATTGATGTGGCGAAGCATGTTTATGATAAATGCCATCTACCCTGGACAAAGGACATCGAAGCGGAGATCGCTAAAAGTGCATCAAGTTCCCAGGTGATCGCCACGGCGTGGTCTAAGAAGTTAGAGCCAGAGAAAATTGAGTTGACCAAGCGCATTTTAGCTGGCAGCTTCATGTCAAATTGGTGGGAAGATTAGTGGCGCTAAGATGAATACATTGGGGATTATTTCCGGTTGAGCAATCAACGCACGCACGAGCCAGTTAATTAGAATAAAGCTTACCGATTTCAGTTATGATTGCTAAGAGAAATGTAGCTAGCCTAAATGAGTTGCTTAAACCTTTAGCCAGCCAGCAAGACTTCGTAACTATGTGAATGATTGAAACACACTACAGTCGAAACCACCCAAAACTTCTGCTTATGCTTGGCACTCTTACTTAATTTATACCCAAAATGTCAAATGCAGCTCAACCCAATCCTTCCTATCCTCTACTCGTAGTCATCCTTAACTACCGCACCCCCAGCCTAACAATCGACTGCCTGCGCTCCTTAGAAATAGAAGTCCAATCCCTACCTGGCACTCGCGTCGTCGTTTCCGACAATGCCTCTGGCGATGGCTCCGTCGAACAAATTGCCGCTGCCATAGAAACCGAAGGCTGGGGAAAATGGGCATCATTACTCCCCTTAAACCACAACGGCGGCTGTGCCTTCGGCAACAATGCGGCAATCCGTCCAGCACTAGAATCGACCAATCCCCCGACCTACGTTCTCTTACTCAATCCAGACACCATTGTTCGCCCCAATGCCCTAAAAATCCTAGTAGACTTTATGAACGAACATCCGGACGTGGGGATTGCCGGTAGTCGCCTCGAAGAACCCGATGGCACTCCCCAATGTTCTGCTTTCCGCTTTCATACAGCACTGAGCGAATTAGACAGAGGCTTACGATTGGGCATCGCCTCGAAAATTCTGGAAAAATGGGTGGTTTGGCCCCCCATCCCCGAAGAACCTTGCCCAACCGACTGGGTAGCAGGAGCCAGCATGATTGTGCGCCGGGAGGTATTTGAGCAGGTTGGCTTACTAGATGAAGGATATTTCTTGTATTATGAAGATGGCGACTTTTGCCTACAGGCAAAACGAGCAGGCTGGAGTTGTTGGTATGTCCCGGATAGTCGAATTGTTCATATCGTTGGACAAAGCACGGGAGTGACTGACACCAAACGCCCAGCCAAGCGCCGCCCTCAGTACTGGTTCAATTCTAGGCGACGATTCTTTATCAAAAACTATGGATTACCTTACACCCTATTAGCCGATACTCTCTGGATCGTTGGTTTTTCCTTATGGCGTATGCGCCGCATCATTCAACGGAAACCGGACAAAGATCCACCCTATATGCTTAATGATTTCATCCGCAATAGTGTATATAGGCAACGAAACCTGCCCACAAATCAACCCTAAAGTGTTGGTCAGCATAACCCAGGTTAACGGTGACAAAACAAAAAAGAATAAGGTCAGTAGAGACGTTTTAGCAGAACATCGGTTTGTATAGAAAACGGAGAATTTAATCGCTTATATTAGCATTTACATGTAGAAAATTTGACATTTTGAACCTTTTCAGCATCCTGATTCGATGACTCCACTGGTGTGATAGTCCTTACTTAACTTTAAACGTGGAAAAACTCGCAGACCTAAACAGAACTACAATGGAGACGCAGCCCGACGCCCTATCCAGTAGCCAGGAAGTCGAAACCAAACCTCTAGGACTTTGGCAACAAATCAAAGAAGATTGGATTGCCCACAAACAAGATTGGACAAAACCGGGATTTCGGGCTGTCGCCATTTATCGCTTTGGCGTCTGGCGCATGACCATCGAACCCAAACTGCTGCGAGCGCCGTTTAGCATCCTTTACCGAGCCTTATACCGCCATGTCCGGAATGTGTATGGGATTGATTTACCCTACACCGTCAAACTCGGTCGTCGCGTAATCATAGAACATCAAGGTGCCATCATTATCCACGGATATTGCACAATTGGTGACGATTGTGTGATCCGTCAAGGAGTAACCCTGGGAAATCGTTATCGGGAACACCCCTTGGATGCGCCACAACTAGGAAATCGCGTTAACGTGGGAGCAGGTGTAAAAATCCTGGGCAAGCTCTCTATTGGAGATGATGTCAATATTGGAGCTAACGCCGTGGTTCTCACCGATATCCCAGCCGGAAAAACCGCTGTCGGTATTCCCGCTAAAATTATTAACTCCCAAGCTTGTCCGAATCCAATTTGATTAATCTGTCAAAACTATCGCTATAAGTAAGTAGATTGGAGACTATCGGAGTCGGAATATGAGTAACATCGGATTAGTAGCTATTGGACGCAACGAAGGAGAACGCCTGCGTCGCTGCTTAGATTCTGTCATTGGCAAAGTCGCTCATATCGTCTACGTCGATTCGGCTTCAACTGATGGTAGCGTAGAATTCGCCCGTTCTCTCGGCGTCGATGTCCTTGAACTCGACCCAGCCAAACCGATGGCGTCTCCTCGCTCCCGGAATGAAGGCTTCTTCTATTTAATCAACACCTATCCCGACATTAAATATGTCCAATTTATCGATGGTGACTGCGAGTTAGTCGAGGGATGGTTGGAAAAAGCCGAAGCCCAACTCGACGCCAGACCAGATGTTGCCGTCGTCTGTGGTCGGCGACGCGAACTGTACCCCGACGCCTCGGTTTATAACCGCTTATGCGATATTGAATGGGATACCCCAATCGGTGAAGCCAAAGCCTGTGGCGGTGACGCCATGATGCGTCCAGACGCCTTACAACAGGTGGGAGGATTCAATCCCACTCTCATCGGCGGTGGCGAACCCGAACTGTGCGTGCGACTGCGGCGGAAGGACTGGAAAATCCTCCGCATTGATGCTGAAATGACCCGACACGATGCTGACATTAAACGGTTTAGCCAGTGGTGGAACCGTTTTCGCCGATGTGGTCATGCCTATGCTGAGGGATCTTGGTTACACGGTCGCAGTCCGGAACGGCATTGGCTCAAAGAAAGCAGAAGTATTTGGTTTTGGGGATTAGTTCTGCCCCTGCTAGCTTTGAGCATGGCATGGTTTACCCAGGGATTGAGTTTACTGCTATTCCTCGGTTATCCAATTCTGATCTATCGCATAGACTACTGGATGCAAAAACAAGGTTTAAGTTCGAGAGATGCCCGAATTTTTGCACTATTCTGTGTGATTGGTAAATTCCCCTTAGTACAGGGTCAAATTCTGTTTCACCTTAACCGACTAAAAGGACGGCATACTAAATTGGTTGAGTATAAAGATGTAACTGCCATTAGCCCAGATAGCCAACCTGTGCCATAAACACCTAATTGATAGGGAGCATCCCACCAACCTACCAAAGGGAAGACAACAGTGACAGTTACATGATACAGAATGAGTACCGGGAGTCAATAATCTTATAAAATATGCACAAAAGGTATCGGCACAATAAACTGAGACGTATAATTCCCAGACTGACGCACCTTATTTACAATCTCATCGCGATAATTCCAGGCGGTTAACAGGAAATAATCCGGGGGATTCTCCTGAGATTCTTCCTCAGAAATCACTTTAATATTGGACTTAGGTAAATATTTCCCCTGTTTCATTGGTGTACTATCCACACAATATTTAATCTCTTTATCTGTTAATCCGATGAAATTCAACAACGTATTTCCCTTCGCCGTCGCCCCATAAGTATAAATCGTCCACCCACCATCTCTTAACCCCTTAATCAATCGACCTAACGTATCCTTAATTCTCCAGGTATTCTCGACAAAATGCTTAAACGCTGAGGGGGTGAGTAAGAGATCCTCCTGAAGCGTATACTTCCCTACCGCTGAACTAATCTTATCCTCAGCGCTGACTTTCTTGGCGACAAAAACAATCGACCCCCCATGGATAGGCGACATGATAATATCCACCAAATGCATATTATGAATCGCCAACAGCGCTTTCATCGAGCGGATAGAATAGTAGAACATGTGTTCATGATAAATCTGGTCGAACTCATTGTTCTCTATCGTGTTCAACAAGTAGGCATTCTCAATTACAAACAAGCCAGAATCATCCAGCAAATGCGTCACCCCCTTAAGCATCCGATGGGGGTCACAATTATGGGCAAAGCAGTGACGGGCGAGAATAATATTAGGGTTGCCAAATTGGTCTTTCAGTTTGACGGATGATGCTTCGTTGAAAAAGTCACAAACCGTCTCAATCCCTTTCTGATTAGCCAGTTCACTAATTTCCTGGGCTGGATCAATGCCCACTACTTTAGCCACATTGGGTTTAATATGGTCTAAAAATAAACCAACATTACTACCAATCTCTAACGCAAAGGAATGACTGGTTAAATAATTATTTTTGAATAAGAATGACTGAAGAAAATCATAATGGCGGGATAGCAATGTAGACGAAGGGGTCACATAAAAATAATCCTTATAGAGGGCTTCTTCATCCAAGCAGTCTCGCAACTGGACATTGCCACAGTTATCACAAATCTCTAGAACCAGGGGATAAGAATCCTGAACCTGTTCTGGCGATTTTTTCAGGGAGTTGGCGGGGGGTGAGGTTCCTAAATCCAGGAGTACCGATACATCGGCTGAACAAATCCGACACGTCATAATCGTTAGCGTTTGATGAGTATACTGTATATTTTACTCGACTGGAGTAAGCTGCCAGCACTATAATAACCAGAAGATATAGGTTTGTCGCGATCGCACTCTCCCTAATCCCCAAAGTTCCAGACACAGCGAGGTTTCCGGGTCATGTTCACCAATCCACCATGGCTTATCATCGTGGAAATAATCCTATTCGCGATCGCACTCTCCCTGCTTATCCCCATCGGGATGCTGTTTATCGAGTGTTTCGCCGCCCTCTTCCCACCGCGTCAACAACCAGAAGCTCTCCTAGACTCCCATCCCCGCATAACCGTGTTAATTCCCGCCCACAACGAAGCTTCTGGAATTAGCACGACCCTAAAAACAATAATACCCCAGCTAACCAACCCAGACATGACTTTATATAGAATTGATAGTATTATAAATTCTATGTTCAATCCAGTCTTGCCCCTTGCCAGTGAGGGAACCGTTGGAAAGGAGTAGGGAGGGATCGGATAAACGCTGGGTATCCATCGGTGGCAAGTCATTCAAAGCTGCCAAACAAAAACGTTCCATTGGCTTTCCCATTTGCTTAAGAAAAAAATTGGTGATTAGTTGGGGTTAATTGTTACTCGAGATTAAAATAAAATGATAGTGAAAGAAAAAGATTTAGTATCTGAACCCATTTTTCTGGTTGGTGCGGAGCGTTCGGGTACAACAGTTCTGAGACTCATGCTGAGTCATCATCCCCAGATTGCTTGGTGTAATGAATTTGAGTATACCGTCGATCGCATACCTGATGGTGATGGCTGGCCCCAGCTTGAAGAATATTATCAATGGTTGGAAACTCACCGTATCTTTCAAGCCACTGGTTTTAGAATTGACCGCAGTTTAAGCTATCCGCAACTAGTTAATAGCTTTTTACTCCAGAAACAGAATCAGGAGCGCAAATCCCTAATCGGTGCTACCGCTCATCGCCACTTCGATAAATTGCTGCGGATTTGGTCAGATGCTCGCTTTATACATATAGTTAGAGATGGTAGAGATGTTGCTCGTTCCTGTATCGGTATGGGCTGGGCAGGTAATGTCTGGACAGGGGTAGAGCGTTGGATAGAAGTTGAACAATTATGGACACAGCTACAAGATATGATCCCCGGTGAACGGCGAACTGAGGTAAATTATGAAACCCTTATTTCAGAACCGACTAAAACTCTGACGCGCCTGAGTGAATTTATTGGTGTTCCTTACGATGAAGCAATGCTTAGTTACGCTCAGAACACTACTTTTGATTTACCCGATCCGAAATTAATTCAACAGTGGCGACGAAAACTGTCTGAGGATGAGATTCAGTTGGTTGAATCACGAATTGCAGATAGGCTAGTTGAGCGGGGTTATGAACTTAGTGGATTGCCACCTCTAGAGGTTACTCCAGCAAGGGCAAGAAGCCTAAGATTTCAGGACTGGTATGCACGGGTAAAATTCCGAGTTAAACGTCAGGGATTGCCTCTGTTTTTAGCAGAATATTTTTCGAGAAAGCTAGAGATCAAGCCATGGCACAAACGTGTAAAATTGAAACTCAATGCTATTGAAAAGCGATATCTTAAGTAAAAATATTTCGTCGCTCACGAATAACTCTCCCAGAACATAGGACAAAAACGTAGGTAACAATAAACTTCCCAAACAGCGTCCTAGTGATCGCACTATCCCTATTCCCCAAAGTTCCAGACACAGCGAGGTTTCCAGGTCATGTTCACCAATCCGCCATGGCTTATTATCGTGGAAATAGTCCTATTCGCGATCGCACTCTCTCTTCTTGTCCCCATCGGGATGCTATTTATCGAGTGTTTCGCCGCCCTCTTCCCACCGAGTCAACCACCAGAAACCGCCTCAGCCTCCCCTCCCCGCATAACTGTGTTAATTCCCGCCCACAACGAAGCCTCTGGAATTAGCACCACCCTAAAAACCATAGTACCCCAGCTAACCGACCAAGATAGACTGGTAGTTATTGCCGATAATTGTACCGATGACACCGCCGCGATCGCACGTCAACTAGGCGCAAAGGTAATCGAACGTCACGACACAGAACACCAAGGTAAGGGATATGCCCTAGACTACGGTATAAAGTACCTTTCTACCGACCCACCGGATATCGTGGTACTCGTAGATGCTGACTGTATCGTACATGAAAGCGCGATCGCGAAACTCGCTCAACGTGCCAACATTTCCCAAAGACCCACCCAAGCCATTTACCTGTTAGAACAACCCCCCAACCCTACACCCAAAGATACCATTTCCGCCCTATCGGTGCGGGTGAAAAACTTAGTTCGTCCCCGTGGATTAAATCGCCTAGGATTTCCCTGTTTATTGATGGGTACGGGGATGGCGTTTCCTTGGTCAGTTATTAGTCAAGCGCCCCTGGCGAGTAATAATATAGTCGAGGATATGCAGCTTGGCATTGATTTAGCCATAGCCGGACATTCTCCCCTATTTTGTTTAGACGCTAGAGTTACCGGATGTCTCCCCCAGCAGCAGGAAGCCGCCAAAACCCAGCGCACCCGATGGGAACATGGTCATTTACAAACCTTACTTACCCAAGTCCCGCGACTCCTTACCCAGTCTGTGATTCAGCGGCGGGTTGACTTGTTTGCGATCGCTCTTGATTTAGTTGTACCTCCGCTTTCCCTATTAGTCATGATTTGGGTAGCAGTGATGGGGGGAACGTTACTAGCAGCAGTTGTGGGAGTATCCTGGATACCAGCAGTTTTTGTAGGGCTAGAAGGACTGTTGATTTTAGTTTCCATTATTGCAGCATGGGTTAAGTTTTGCCGTGAGAATATACCTGCACATACACTGTTGACTGTACCGTTTTATATTTTGTGGAAGATTCCCCTGTATTTTGCTTTTCTGGTGAAGCCTGAGAATAAGTGGATTAGAACAGAACGGGATGCAGGTGAGTCATCAGAAACCGTTCTATAGCCAAACATCAGCATAAGTTTTAATCCCATCAAAAATCCGCTGAGCGCTAACGCGTACATCAAATGCCTCAACAGTACACTCACGGGCTGATTGATATCATGTCCTAACGATTGCCCATAATTGCAAAGCCATAAAAACAAGGATTACAGGCGTTTTTATTCAGGGGTGTTTGACCGGACATGACATGATATGACTCGCCCTTTTGCGTAAATCAATATCCTGAGCTAGCTGATATAAACGCTCAGCCAAGGCTTTTGCTCTATCTTTGCTTTTGCTCTATCGAAATCCTGTGGGAAACTAATCGCGAACTCGCTCAACGTGCCAACACGTCCCCAAGACCCACTCAAGCCATTTACCTGTTAGAGCAACCACCGCACCCCAAACCCGATGATACCATTGCCGCCTTATCGTTTCGGGTGAAAAACTTAGTCTGTCCTCGTTACTTTATTTGATCCAAAGTCTCAACATTTAAGATTTCTTTTTTAGATAATTTCGCGCATCAATCAAAATAGGAGGAACTAACTTCTTTATCAAGGTATTTATACCAGTATTTATACCAGATGATGTATTTACCCTAAAATCCTCTCCTGGTCGAGTTTTAAACAAGGTTGAATGATCTGAACCAGTAATTTCTGCGGCTGGTCGCCCGTTGCTGTAGTAGTATAGCGCTAATGACTTGCGCGTCTGCCCCTCTGGACAAGTTAATGGCTCAGGATGCCCATGATAGGAGAAGTCTGTAGTGTTAAATATAACACACCGATTAAAGATAGGCAGAATTTTCTTTTTGCACTGCTTCATCTCCCGATCCCAAAGTTCGAGATGACCACCATAGTCTTCCTGCCAATCTTTATTTAAGTATAGGAGCAGATTTAAACGACGGTCTAGGTTCAGTCGGGTATGCCGATTAAAATCGACATGCATTTTCAGATACCCTCCGGGTTCAATTTGATGCAGACCCCCACCCACAAAGTGAGGATCAGGAATAATTCCCTCAATACTGGTTAATTTTTCTAAAAAGTTAATAAACGTGGAAGAGTTCAGTTGATATAAGAGCATGCGTGTTGCTTCTCCCATCTGTAACTCTGATTTTGAACCCAGTTTTTTTTGAGACGATACATCAAATTTTTGCCAATCGATTGAACCGGGTTTAGGAAATTCCTGGAGAATCTCATCTAAAACAAATTCTGGCAAAAAGTCATCAATAACGACATGAGGAAATGGCTGCGCTTGAGAGTAGGATTCTTGATACTTGTTCACCAAATCAATTAAGTAATCTTTCTCAAGACAAAATAGTGAAGTTGAATTCATAGTGCATCTCCTGGGGGTGATTTTTCTTTGGGGGGTGATTTTTCTTTGGAGGATGTCAGTTTGGCAAAAAACATTCTTATGGGTTATGAAAAGCGATACCAATAACAGTTCTCCACCGTAGACAGCCGACGTGGCAGAAAAGTTAGGGTTTTCATCCCGGCTAGAGAGTTAATTGTCTCAGTCGTCCGATTCTGTGATCCATTTACTTTTTAGAACAATTGTCGTACCTTAACCAAGGATACCATAAAAAAATTAAGCTGAAGTTCCCCCCACGCCAAAAGTTGAAACTGTCTCACTGTAAGCTTTTCCGTTATTTTTGACGCGCCCTACTTAGGTACAATCGCGCTCAACTTTGATGTGGCGAGGGTTTCCGTCGATCTCTTGTCTATTGCCAAAATAGCGCGTTGGCTAAGTCTGTTCCGAAGGAAGGTATCGCGAAGCGATTGCAAGGGGTATATGGGTACGATTTTTTAGGGAGTGAAAATAATCTTAGAGACGCGCCATGGCGCGTCTCTACAATGTGTGGGAAACCCCCTAACTCAACGCTTCCAGATAATCCCGCACCCGATTCCGTCGCTTGGGTTGGCGCAATTTCTGCAACGCCTTCGCCTCAATTTGCCGTACCCGTTCGCGAGACAGTTCCAGCGCCCGCCCAATCTCAGCTAAGGAGTAGGGATGTCCATCGCCTAAACCAAACCGCATACAAATCACATCCCGTTCGCGACTGGTTAAATCAGCCAGGAGTTGCTGTAAATCCCGCTGTAAAGCCTCACGCATCAATACGTCTTCTGGAGATGTTTCCTCAGTTTCCAGTAAATCTCCTAGTTCTGTATCCTTCTCCTTACCAACTTTAATCTCCAAAGAAACCGATCGCGGAACTCGCATCAGCACTTCCCGTACCTGCGGCGCATCCATTTCCAACTCTTTGGCGATATCCTCAATGGTGGCGGTGCGCCCTTGTTCCTGAGAAATCTTCCGCTGGGCTTTCTTAATCTTGTTCAGCTTTTCGGTAATGTGGACGGGTAAGCGGATTGTCCGGCTTTGAGTGGCGATCGCGCGAGTAATTCCCTGACGAATCCACCAATAGGCATAGGTACTAAACCGATACCCCTTCGTCGGATCAAACTTTTCAACCGCCCGTTCTAATCCCAGAGTCCCTTCTTGAATCAAATCCAGCAGTTCTAACCCGCGATTTTGATACTTTTTCGCCACCGACACCACTAGGCGCAGGTTGGCTTTAATCATGTGTTCTTTCGCCTGCAATCCTTGGGCTTGAACCTGTTCTAGTTCCTTAACCGTCAGTTCCGCTAACTCCGCCCAGCGCTGTTTCCCCTTTACTAGACTTGGCTTCAGGGTAGCCACATCCACCCCAGCAGTGGTCGCCCAGCGTTCTAAGGAGGGACGATGTCCTAACTGCGAGGCTAAACGGTCATGGGTTTCGATTAAATGAACGAAATGCTCAATAACTTGCTCCTCTGGTGTGGCGAACTTCGCTCGCAAGTCCAATAGTCGCATATAGCGCTGAACTTTTTGCGCTTCGGAAACTTCTTCATCTCGTCTCAATAAACGAACCCGACCGATTTCCTGAAGATATAGCCGCACCAAATCAGTGGTACGGCGGTTGGCACTTTTAGCAAAGCTAGTCGTGTCGATATCCTCTTCATCTGGATCAACGAAATCATCCACAGAATTGTCCATATCGCTGTGGGTATCCTGCAAATCCAGGCTGTAGGTAGGCTGGTCGTGGTCGAATTCAGTGTCGGCAAAAGGAGTGGCTGGCATAGTGATCTCTTAGATTACGACCGATAACGACACTTGATCGAAGTGTGTCATCACTTATTACTAGAATTCCCACCCTTGATGACCGGATAACAGCGTTTTCGTTTTTCTCACCGCGAAGGGTTACCTGTTTTTCCAGGAAACCCTTACTGAGATTTACTGCTAACGCATCGCCCCAGTTTCCGTTTTTACAGAATTCTCCGCATTTTGGGCTTAAATTCTGTCTCAGGTTAGATAACTGGGCTTCTCCTCTAGCAGATAGTATACGCGATACCCTTTTGGGGGATGAGTGACCTTAGTCAAAGTCTGTATTAATCTACATCACCCATCGGACAGATTCCTGAAAGATTATTGAGATTTGCTTAGGAAACCGTTTGTTGACCGGGGTATCGCCTGCGAAACCTGGATGGAGAGCAGGGGTTCATACTGCTAATTCCATCTCTTTCTATTCCATTGTATAGAACAATGAATAGGTAGTAGGTAACAATTTACATTTTGAACAGTTTGTCGGGTGTCGGGTGTTGGGTGTGGGGAGAAACCAAAGTCCTTGAAATTCCCTCCCCTTGGCAAGGGGAGGGTTAGGGAGGGGTTAGATCAAGGTATCGCTTTTTTTGGGCTTAAGGTCAGTGCAGGGCGCACGTTGGTAAAGGGCGCACGTCGGTCATTAGTGTCAACTTAAGGTAGAAAACCAATGCTGGCAAGGTTTTCAGCTATGTCTATCTACGGCTCAAAAATTCCCCCTCATCCCCTAACCCCTTCTCCCAACCCCCCTCGTTCCCCCCTGCGAGGAGGGATGACAGAGGATGCTTCGCTTTTGTTGCATGGGAGAAGGGGAACCGGACTCTCTTGCTCCCCTCTTGCTCCCCTCTCCCAAGCTTGGGAGAGGGGCTGGGGGTGAGGGCTGGCGTGGGAGAGGGGCTGGGGGTGAGGGGTTGAGCTTAAGTTGATTAAGTTGACACGGATGCACGTCGGTGCGCTCCTACGGAAGACCACTGATTTTCAACACGTCACTCAGGGTGGCACAGTACGTGGGTAAACCGAATGTATCGGGATTCACTGGGTTTTGATAACTAAAATGGCGATAATTGAGGCAAAATCGATCCCACGCCGCCATCTGAATCCGAAATAAGATAATTAATAGATTCGCTAGTCCAATCGATAAGGGGACGCGAACATAAATTTTTTTACCTAAATACGCACAGACTTCTTCTACCGCCTGGTTAACAGTGAGGCGTGGATTTCCTAAGACTAAGCGATTGGTTGATAATACTTCACCCGTTTTAGTGGTCAATTCCTGACTAGGAGGATGATCAA
This sequence comes from Coleofasciculus sp. B1-GNL1-01, assembly GCF_040220235.1. Taxonomy (NCBI): domain Bacteria; kingdom Bacillati; phylum Cyanobacteriota; class Cyanophyceae; order Coleofasciculales; family Coleofasciculaceae; genus Coleofasciculus; species Coleofasciculus sp. B1-GNL1-01. Next base: position 37,410 of record NZ_JAVJTO010000132.1, on the reverse strand, counting down.
CCAGATATAGCACTACCTGGGCGATATCCTGGGCGTGCATAAAGTGGAAACTCCCATCGGCTTTGAACCAACGAATCAAGTCCATCCATTTCACCACATCCTTAATCCCTGATGAAATATGGGAGTAAGGTTTGCGCTCATCTCCCCCTAATACCAACGTGGGAAACACTGTAGTAATTTTAGGCGCGATCGCGAGTTTTGAGAGTTGCTGTAAACAGTCGTATTTGGAACGGATATAGTCGGTTCCCAGTTGACCGGCTTGTTTGAGTAATTGGTTCTGCTGATTGAGAATGCTAGCAGTGGAAAAATAAATAACTTGTTGACAACGTTGAGTGTCCAGCAAGTCCAGCAATCGCAGGGTTTTGACCACATTAATATCAAAAACTTCCTGGACTCCTCCCCAAGCCGTTGCAGCCAAAATTGCTACATCTACAGTTTTAAGCAAATCGCTAAATTGATCAATCTGCCGTAAATCAGCTTGACAAATCGTAATACCCGGACGAGCATGGTAGTCAAATCCTAATTTATCGGGATTTCTAACCAACAAATACAACTCGTGATCTGTTTGTTGAATTAAGGTTTCGGCGACATATTGACCGATGCAACCACTAGCACCGGTCATAAAGATTCGCTTGGGAGTCATTTGATTTGAGATTTCTTGATAATCCGATCCTAACTCAACCGATATTACATTATGTAAATATTAGGCTTGTAGTAGGGACATTGGTCCCTAGATTCCGTTGAGTCACATCTGGGTGATGGACAAAACGACAATAGTGAAATCCTACCTCTACCTTTGGAAAGGGCGGGTTTTGAATAAACGTTATCATCAATAGCGACACGAAAACCCATAAACCCGCCCCTACAGACGCGCAATGTCCAACAGATGTAGGGGTTATCGCATTCGTGTCCCGATGTCTCGGTTTTCGGTCAACATACCAACACGAATGCTTCGCCCAATCCCCTGTTCCCCAATCTCTTACGCATGAACAGTCAACAATTGATCAACCTGTTTCGCTGTTTCAAAGAAGAACCTGACATTATCTTCTGGAGTTCCCGGTAAAACACCATGACCCAAATTAAAGATATGACCTCGGTTCCCAGCTTTACGAATTGTATCCAAAATGCGATCGCGGATAAAATCCTGTGACCCAAATAGCACCCCTGGGTCCATGTTTCCCTGAACGTTCATTTTATAGCCTAACCGCTGTCGCGCTTCTGCCATATCCACTGTCCAGTCTACGCTGATAATATCCACACCGGATTTACCCATGCGCTCTAAGATACCCGCACTCCCACTGATATATAAAATCAGAGGCGTATCAGGATGGGTGGCTTTTACTTGCTCAACCACACGCTGCTGATAGGGCAAGGCAAAGGTATCGTAGTCTTGGGGACTTAGTTGACCCGCCCAGGAATCGAACAGTTGCACAACTTGGGCACCATTATCAATTTGATAGCGCACATAAACCGCGATCGCATCAGCTATTTTCCCCAGAAACTCGTGCAGCATGGCGGGTTGGGAAAATGCCATCCCTTTAATAATCGAGTAATTCTTGGAACTTTTGCCCTCAATCGCATAAGCAGCTAATGTCCAAGGCGCACCGACAAAACCTAAGACAGCGGCTTCGTTCCCGACTTCCCGGCGCAGCGCTTGTAATATCTCCCCGACAAATGTTAATTTTTCTAACTCTAAGGGATGAAGCCCGTCAATTTGTGCTTGGGAGCGAATTGGCGGATCTATAATCGGACCTTTGCTTTCAACAATATCAAAGGGAATACCGACTCCGGGTAGAGGCGTGAGGATATCAGAAAACAGAATCACCCCATCGGGACGAAACGCCTTCCAGGGTTGGAGAGAAATTTCAATAGCAATTTCGGGAATTTCGGAGCGTTCCCGGAAACTGGGATACTTATCGCGTAAATCCCGATAGGCTTTCATATATCGACCCGCCTGTCGCATCATCCACACAGGCGGACGTTCTAATTTTTCACCACGAGCGGCTCGTAATAAATAAGGAACCTGGGTTAACCCAGCCATACTAGACCTACCCTATACAAAGTTTTCAGCGCTCTGTTAGCTTACCATTCCTGGTTGAGAATTATTTATGAAGTTTTCCAACATAATGTTCCCTGATCCCCATCTAGTTCCACCTTGCATCCCACAGGCAAAGCGGCGTTGACCCCATCGTGACCAAAGGGTAACTCGGAGACAATGGGAATATCGAGATCCATTAAGCGATCGCGTAACACCTCTTCAACCGTCCAACTTGGCACATTCTGGGGAGGATGACAGCGGCTAAACCGTCCCAAGGCAATACCCTTAACCTTCTGTAAAATGCCACTCATCCGCCACTGGGTCAACAGGCGGTCAATTCGATAAGGCGCTTCTGTCACATCCTCTAACGCCAGAATTGCCCCATCTAGCGGTGGTAGAATCGGCGTACCTAGTAAATGAGTTGCCACAGTCAGATTTCCTGGCAAAAGCCACCCCTTAACCTTACCCCCGCCCCAACCTTTCCCAGATAAAGGAGACAGAGGGCGTCCTTCTACACAGTCAAATAAGCGATTCAGCGACCATTCCGGTTCATTGGCTAATGTGGTTAAGACTGGACCATGAACACTGCCAATTTCCCCTCCAGCTAGACTCCAGAGGAGACAGGTAATATCAGAAAACCCAATCAGCCATTTGGGACTATGGGATTTTGCCTCAAGACTCTCATCAGCTCTAATTTTATCTCCCCCAGCTCCCCCAGCTCCCCCAGCTCCCCCAGCTTCCCCAGCTCCCCCAGCTCCCCCAGCTCCCCCAGCTCCCCCTACTCCCCTGCTCAATCTCCATGTCCAATCTTCCAGAAGACGGGCGCTACCATAGCCACCTCGGATACAAAGAATCCCCCGACAGTCTGGGTCATACCAAGCGGTGGCTAACTGCTGGCGTCGTTGGTCATCTGTACCCGCCAGGTAACCCTCTCTAGCATCCCAATTGGTTGGTAATTCAACCCGATAACCTCGGCGACGCCAAATTTCTACTCCCTGATAGAAGGCGTCAATCTCTCGTAACGCCCCACTCGGAGCAATCACCCGGAGCAAATTACCTGGTTGTAAGGGACTAGGTTGATTGATGTTCACCAAATTTACCTCAACTCACTGTAGAGACGTAGCATGCTACGTCTCTACACATCCCCATCTCCCCCATCTCCCCCATCTTCCCCATCTGCTCATACCCCCTAACTCAACTGCGCCGTGCATTCAAGAATAAACTTTTGATTAATTAAAGAATAGGGTTGAATGTCCAACGCCCTGCGAAAGGCTGTAATTGCCGCTTGATAATCTCCCAACGCCATATAACACAATCCCAAACCATGCAGCGCTCCAAAATGAATGGGATTGAGTCGGACAACCTGCTGACAATCGTCCCTTGACTTTTGATACTGTTTAAGTAGGTAGTAAAGAACGGCTCGTCGATTCCAAGCTTCAGCAAAATCAGGTTGCTCTCTAATAATCTGGGTCAGCAGTGCTTCAGCTTGGGCTGTTTCCCCACGTTCTAATAAAATCTGTGTCCGCCCTAGCCGTTCCATGCCAGAGATGCCCTTTTGATAGAACCAGATACGCCAGAGTTCTTCGGTTGCCTGCTTGCGGACGTTTTCATCAGGGTTTTTTAGATTCTCCAGTAAGGAATTGATGGAGGATTCACTCATCTCTTGTCCTCTTAACTATTGTGTAATGGATTACTCAGATTTATCACCACTCCCCTATTTTCTCGCCAAAATTTGAATAGAGTGCAGATTGCTGCGAGTAAAGATTCCATAAACTTTGCGGATGTACCAGTCTTATGACTGCATTTTGTAAAATGGGCAGACTGATACTGAGTTTCCTTACTTTGTTAATTTTCGGTGAAAACATAGCTAGGAGAGTCATTCTAGCTATTGCACCACTCCAGTAAGGATGTTGAACAAACTAAAATTCAAGCAGTCAGTCCAAATCTCCCACAAGGGAATGTGTCTCCGCCGCTAGGAGGTTATATGAGTCCTTCTGTGAATCGGTCTACCGACTCACCCCAGTCTTCTGGTGAAAATCTGCCAGAAGCATCCAGTGTGCAACCGCCACACTCAGCCCCACCCAATGGCAATTCTCAAAACGTGACTAACTCATCTACTACAACGGATTCAACCGGGACAATGCCATCAGATGTCCAACGACAACAACCCATTCCTCCGCCCAGTGAACCCATGCAGTACCGAGCAATCGGGCTGATTCGGGGAAAATATATGCCCTCTCAAGAGCAATTGACAAGGGGTACTCTATTAGCAGATGACGGTACCTTAATTGATGCCGTCTTACTGGGTCGGGTCATGAGTTTGGTGAAAAACCATCTCGATTTAGCTCTATCCCATCTTTGGGTAGTTTACCCTCGCACGAGACAACAAGACGGAAATTTGCACGTCCAAATTGTCGGTGTTTGGGAACCGGAAACACTCAATCAAGATCAAACAACGGCTTCAGAATCAACCGACTCGCCACCGGAAGAGTCAACCCCTGAGGCACAAACGTCTCCAGATCATCCTCAACCTGAACCAACTGAGCAATTACCAGAAGGTTATTTTTCAATTCGGGGTCAAGTCATCTACCAGTCGCGGGAGAATGAAGACGTTATTGTCAAAATCAAGCAGTCTCCCCGCAGAGAATCAGAGAAAACCAAATTTTTCAAGCTTCAGCTCAAGGGATTGCTAGGGGAAAAGGTAATTAATCACTTTTGGGATTTGCACGTCAAACTGCATACCAATACCCTGATGATTGAGGCAGGAAATGATATTGGTATTGTTCATGCACCCAAAAGGCGATCAAATAAGTTTCGTTCACGCAAAGGGTCAAGACCTAAAAAGAGTTTTCCCCGTCGTGGTTCGGGCGAAGATCGTTCGACAACAGGAAAAAGAACCTCACCCAAGCGTTCAGAACCCTTATCCAAACCCGTTCAACGTAAGGACAAGCCAGGTAAAGATAATTCCTAAGCGGGATTCCTGATTAGGACGTGAGCCTGATTCCGCCGCCCATCCTGCGCTTCACTGATGAAGTAGAAGCAGTAGTTAGGGGCGGCTATGAGGAATTCACAATAAAGTGTTAATATAACAAAGGACAAATGACAGATGACAGATGACTGCTAATCCCACGACCTCAAGTTGTGGGATTAGCTTACTCTATACTCAGTTGAGAACCCCAGCGGTCTTGAGGCAGAAAGGAACGATCCATGGGAATGGATGCCACGGGTTCGGTGAGCGTAAACTCGCCCCGTTCAATCCATTGCTTTAATTCCAAAGCAACTTGCCGTGACCGAAATACACTTGCCAAAGGTGCTGTCCGCACAGAGTTGCCGTCAATAGTAATGCGCCCCTGCTTCAACTGGGCATAGCTGACTAATCCGAAGGTAGGACGAACGCGACGGGGAATCGAGAAATCAACCACTGGGGCGACAATATCTTGATCCGATACAGCACAATGCTGAACCACCTCTTCACTCAAGACAGGTAAGGGTACACCCACGCCCAACATCAGAGACGGACCATAATTTTTAAAGTAGCACCCCCGTACCCACTTGGGATTCATCTGCTTGGCATCTCCAATTAACGCCAATGTAGCGGCTGGACCAATGGGGGTATGATTGGGTAAGCGTTTCTGGAGGGGAAAATGCTGAGTTCCTTCCCAAGCGATGTACCCAATACCCCCACCCAAGAAAATTTGCGTACCAATCCCAATCACTTTCAGTTCGGGATCATTCAGGAGTGGGGAAATTGCTCCCGGATTGGAGTAGACTGCATTGCCTAATCTGGGCTGGAGTGGACCAAGATACGTGTACAAGAGGCGATCGCCCCCATTGACGCCGACGATAAAATTTTGATAGAGATTGCGTGGATTGTAGAGATAGAACTGGTTAATCGTTTCACGAGTAATCGTCGTATCACAAGAGGCTCTAGGATAACAGTCAGTCATCTGTCCAATCGCCCGCAATTGCACGGGTTTACCGGCAATCAAGTCTTCAATGACATGAGAACCACCCCGTTCTCTAGATTCCTCGATCTCTGGCAGATCTCCCATATCGGTAGAGTCCACAACTTGAGTCGCGCCTAAATACAAATCCACCGCACCAAAGCCAGCATAAGCAGGTACACCATCTAACCAGCATTTACGAATCTTAATCGGGGGGTCTGTGTGACCTAAATTAATAATCGCGCCCGATGACTCCATTGGCTCAAATGTACCTGTGGTAATCACATCGACATTCTTAGCCGCCTGGGTGACACCGATATCGGCGACTTGCGCTTTTAATTCCTCGACCGTCCAGACGACTGCACGACGATGGTGAATTTTATCATTGATTTCAGCTAGGGTTCGCACGATAAAAAGTTGTTATTCGTCATTGGTCATGGTTTATTGTTGATTGTTCATGGTTCATTGGTCATCCTCTTCCCTAGCTCCCCCAGCTCCCCCAGCTCCCCCAGCTTCCCCAGCTCCCTCATCTCCCTCATCTCCCTCATCTCCCTCATCCCTTACCATATCAGCAGTGGGAGAGACAGCAAACGTTGTTGCCACAGGTTGAGCATCCTTATGACTCGGATGACGCCATTCGTCAAGAATATCGTGGACGAGAACCTCCTTGAGCCAAACCTGAGCCACTACTGTTAGGGGAAGGGCTAACAATAACCCTAAAAATCCAAAGAAGGTGACAAAAAACAACTGGGCAAGCAATGTTATAGCGGGTAGCAGGGATACCTGTTGCGCCATGACTAAAGGCGTGAGTAAATTACTTTCAACCTGCTGAATCACAATATATAGAATCAATACAGCAATGGCTTTCCAGGGCGAATCTAGCAGCGCGATCGCAATAGGTGGGATCACACTCACGACGGGTCCAAGATTAGGAATAAATGTTAAAATCCCTGCCAACGTAGCTTGTGCCAGTGCCAGGGGAATTCCCAACAGCAGTAAGCCGAAAAAACTTAATAACGCAATGACTGCCATGTTAAACAGAATACCGGCTAGCCATCCCCGTAACGATTCATTACACCGCTGCAAAATCTGATCAACTCGACGCCGATAGAATGACGGGAAAAGGCGAACAAAGCTTTTCCGGTAAGGGTCAGGGTCGGCAAGAAGCATCAGTGTTAATACCAGAACAAGCAAACTATTCAGGAGGACACCCAAAGCATTATTGAAAAACGTGAATCCGCCCCCTAATACCCGATTTATCAAGGGAGGAAGCTGTTGCAGCAATTGGTTAATGTCTGGGATATACTGATCGACTAATCCCGAGGAAATATCTGCTTCTAAAGCTTCTATCCACTCGTTTAATTGTTCAATACCCTGAGGAACTAACTCACTCAGTTGTAAAAATTGTTCGGCAAAAGGAGGGACAATTAGGAAGTAAAATCCGACCAAAATGCACAGGAGGAGAAAAAGCGACAGCAGAACTGCAAAAAATCGCTGCATTCCAGATCGCTGAAATCGTTCTACCAGAATATTCAAGGCATTGGATATGACAATTGCGGCAAAAATTAGCATCAGTATTTGCCGAATCTGCCACAAAATAAATAGTGAAATAATAAAGACAAGTATGCCAATCCATTTACCCAGACTCATTGCCCAACCTCCAAGCTATTCTGATTTAATCATGCTTGAAAATGGGAAAGCCAAGTACCTGGACACAAATTTTAAATTTTGTTACCTGAGTTAAGAATTGTAAAACTTCACAAGTCTCTTGTTCCGGTTACCTGTTCTCCTTTACCTGTTCCCTTGTCCTCACGCTTAACTTTAATTGTGTCTAACTCCCGATTGGCTATTAATTTGGTCAAACCCGTCCTGATCTCCCCCATCTGTGCCTATCTCCCCCATTTCCCCTGATCGAACTAACCTGCCTGATCTGCCCCATCTCCCTTATCATCAATACAGACTGAAACAAAAAAACAACTTTTGCCATGATGCACTAGAACACAAATTCTACAGTGTAATGTAATACAAATGTCTGTAAAGTACTTTTTTCTATCCGATGGCTGGACTGTGGGACGAGTGTGGGAGTTTGGAGGACTTTGGAATATCAATGCTTGGCGACGGGAACCCGAAATCATCCGCCTCAACCTTTGCATCTTGGAACAGGGGGAAAAGTTATGGCTATATCGGGTTGAGGATGCGGTGTTGATGGTAGAAGTTAAACCGACACCGGATGCTTCACCCCAATCCGCAAAAACTATTGGTCAAGTTGTCCTCAAACGCTTAATGAGTGCAGAACAAGTGGTTGAGCGATTGACCACAGCGCCGAGTGTTTTGAATCTCTCCTCAGAAACTAGCGATGGGTAATTTAAACGATCGCGTAGCTCTCGGAATGGGGGAGATGAAGGAGATGAGGGAGATGGGGGAGATGAGGGAGATGGGGGAGTTAACATCACGCGCCATGCCCTCGAAGGTCGTGAAGGGTCAACACTCAAAACTTTCCCCCTGCTTGCAATCGTTTCTAACAAAAGTTACACTTCTTTAAAGTCAAGACTAACCCGCCTAGCTGTTTAGAACATGAAGGATAACCGGAAAAGGTCATCAGTTCACGCTTTTAGGCGGGTAAGATCAATTTCTAACATCTTTAGCAAAAGAAGCGTCAAAGTAGAAACTCTATCTCTAGGAGGAGCGTAGTCGATGGGACTACCGTGGTATCGAGTACATACAGTCGTCCTGAATGATCCAGGGCGTCTGATTGCCGTGCATTTGATGCACACTGCCCTTGTGGCAGGCTGGGCTGGTTCGATGGCTCTATACGAACTAGCCACATTTGATCCGAGTGATCCAGTCCTCAATCCCATGTGGCGTCAAGGAATGTTCGTGATGCCGTTCATGGCGCGTTTAGGGGTCACTGAATCCTGGCGGGGTTGGAGTATTAGTGGCGAAACAGCGACAGATGTCGGCTTTTGGTCATTTGAAGGCGTCGCCGCTGCTCACATTGTTCTGGCAGGTCTGTTGTTCTTAGCCGCCTGCTGGCATTGGGTTTACTGGGACTTAGAACTGTTTAGAGATCCTCGCACGGGTGAACCGGCGCTGGATTTGCCAAAAATGTTTGGCATTCACCTGTTCTTGTCTGGTCTTCTCTGCTTTGGCTTTGGTGCGTTTCACCAGACTGGACTGTTTGGTCCAGGAATGTGGGTGTCTGATCCCTATGGTCTAACGGGTAGCGTTCAACCTGTAGCCCCAGCCTGGGGTCCAGAAGGATTTAACCCCTTTAACCCAGGCGGTATCGTTGCTCATCATATCGCTGCGGGTATTGTCGGAATTATTGCTGGGTTATTTCACTTAACGGTTCGACCCCCAGAGCGACTGTTTAAAGCGTTGCGGATGGGGAATATCGAAACAGTACTCTCTAGCAGTATTGCCGCTGTATTCTTTGCGGCGTTCGTGGTGGCGGGTACAATGTGGTACGGTTCTGCGGCTACGCCGATTGAACTGTTTGGTCCAACCCGATACCAATGGGATCAAGGCTATTTCCAGGAAGAAATTGATCGCCGTGTGGAAATGGCGATGGCAGACGGAGCCAGCCCCTCAGAGGCGTGGAATCAGATTCCGGAGAAGCTGGCGTTCTACGACTATATTGGCAACTCTCCGGCTAAGGGCGGTTTGTTCCGCACTGGTCCGATGGATAAGGGTGATGGTATTGCCGAAGCTTGGTTAGGTCATCCAGTATTTACTGATGGCGAAGGTCGGGAATTGACAGTGCGCCGTATGCCCAACTTCTTTGAAACCTTCCCCGTTGTCTTAACTGATGCCAATGGTGTTGTGCGGGCGGACATCCCCTTCCGACGGGCTGAATCAAAATATAGCTTTGAGCAAACTGGTGTTACCGCGACATTCTACGGCGGTCTTTTGGATGGTCAAACCATTGAAGATCCCGCTACTGTTAAGCAGTATGCCCGTAAAGCTCAATTGGGTGAACCGTTTGAATTTGATCGTGAAACCTTAAACTCCGACGGGGTATTCCGTACAAGCCCACGGGGTTGGTTCACCTTCGGTCATGCGGTATTTGCTCTGTTGTTCTTCTTTGGTCATATCTGGCATGGTTCCCGGACTCTGTTCCGAGATGTATTTGCTGGGGTTGATCCTGACCTAGACGAACAAGTCGAATTCGGTCTGTTCCAGAAAGTGGGTGATAAGACCACTCGGAAAAAAGAAGCGGTCTAAACATTGCAGACCCCTACTCGTAGAGACGCGCCATGGCGCGTCTCTACCCTAATCATGGAGGGCAAAAGAAAAATTAATTTTTCTTTTGCCTCTTTCGCTATTGTGGTTGACTGAGCAAGGTAAACTGGTAGTACAGCAGATAATTGGGTAAGTTGTGAAATGGAAAGCCTCATTTATATCTTTGTTTTGATTGGCGCTCTAGGCGTTCTGTTTTTTGCGATCGCGTTCCGGGAACCGCCTCGGATTGAAAAGTAGATCCCTGTGGCGCTGTCTTCTATCCTGGAGAGCGCCATCGTCTCCCTGATGATTATGATTGATCGTGAATTTGATCAGCTCTCTAGGATACCCTGAGCCGTCAACGTCTATCTGATTACTTTTGCTGACAGGGATTCGAGCAGGAGGACATTAGATAGACTCGTATCGGCTCAATTTTCTGTATTTAACCAGTCGGAAAAGACTTGCTATTATGCGATGCCCCTATTGTCAGCACACCGACAGCCGCGTTTTGGAGTCTCGTTCAACAGAAGCAGGACAAAGTGTTCGGCGTCGTCGGGAGTGTTTGCTTTGTAAACATCGCTTCACGACTTATGAGCGGATTGAATTTGTGCCGATTACTGTCCTGAAGCGGGATGGTAAGCGAGAATCCTTCGACCGTTCTAAGTTATTACGGGGAATGGTGCGGGCTTGTGAGAAAACAGGAGTTTCCCAACGACGCCTAGAAGCGATAGTCGATGAGATTGAAGCTGAAGTTCAGCAGCACTATGGGCGGGATGTCACCAGTGATGAAGTGGGTGAGTTAGTCTTGCGCTACCTGCGACACGAGAGTGAAGTAGCGTATGTCCGGTTTGCCTCAGTTTATCGAAAGTTTCAGGGCATTCGCGATTTTATCGAAACCCTAGAGCATCTCAGAAATAATACTGAACTAGATAACCCAGAAATATCGCCTGTACCACCCGCTATTCCAAGTGAGTCGGATGATTCAGAGACATCAGCTAACTTAGTCACTCCTGCGTCAGAGGAACAACAGGTTTTACGATAAAAGGGGCTAAACCCTGATCAGGTAACGGTTTTATCATTACCATGATTCAGTATAGCCGATTTTTATGAAATTTTGTATACTTCTCGATCTCAACAGGGCGATCCAGATTGAGTTATAATTACCTGTCTGGACTTTATTAAATATTTTAAAATAAGGTTGAGACAAAGCAATGTAGGTGTAGGTGGCACAATACCGACGTGCGAGTACATCGACAGGAGGCATAGTCATTACGGAGATTAAACAAGGAAACACAACGCACATGCTCAGTCAGAACACAAATACAATAGATATTGGCTTCACTCACGACGATTTTGCCGCCCTCCTGGACAAATATGATTATCACTTTAGCCCTGGTGATATTGTCGCAGGTACAGTATTCAGTCTGGAGCCAAGAGGCGCTCTGATTGACATTGGTGCTAAAACCGCCGCTTATATTCCCATACAGGAGATGTCAATTAATCGGGTTGACGCTCCCGAAGAAGTATTGCAGTCAAATGAAACGCGAGAATTTTTCATTTTGACTGACGAGAATGAAGATGGACAACTTACCCTTTCCATTCGCCGCATTGAGTATATGCGGGCTTGGGAGCGGGTGCGCCAGCTTCAAACTGAAGACGCGACCGTTCGTTCTTTGGTTTTTGCCACAAACCGAGGTGGGGCGCTAGTTCGCATTGAAGGGCTACGGGGTTTTATTCCCGGTTCCCACATTAGCACTCGCAAACCGAAAGAAGATTTAGTCGGCGAAGAACTGCCACTGAAATTCTTAGAGGTAGACGAAGACCGAAACCGCCTGGTTCTCTCTCACCGTCGCGCTTTGGTTGAGCGCAAGATGAACCGCTTAGAAGTCGGTGAAGTGGTCGTTGGTTCGGTACGGGGTATTAAGCCTTACGGTGCGTTCATTGATATTGGTGGTGTGAGCGGATTGCTACACATTTCGGAAATTTCTCATGATCATATTGACACGCCTCATAGTGTGTTTAATGTCAATGATGAATTGAAAGTGATGATCATTGACTTGGATGCCGAACGCGGTCGGATTTCGCTGTCAACGAAGCAGTTGGAACCTGAACCGGGAGATATGATCAACAATCGGGATCGAGTCTACGATCAGGCAGAAGAAATGGCTCAGAAGTATCGGGAGAAAATGCTGGCACAACAGGAAGGCGTTAATCCTGAATCTCAAGAAGAGGGGATTGAAGAAGAAGAGTTTGTGTCAGCGACAGAAGAGTAATTCCGGTGTCAGGACAGGTTTATATATCCAAGAATTTTTTGGGTTTGAACAGAGGGTAAATCCCTCTTTTTTTTTAAAGATAGTTTTGCAGGACTTCAACCGTTTGCTGTCCAGTTTTTGCCCAGCTAAATTGATGGGCGCGTTGAAGTCCGAGGGTGCTAAGGCGCGATCGCAGTTGGGTGTCGGTAGCGATAGAATGCATCGCGGCAGCGAGTTCTGAGGTGTTGTAAGGGTTCACTAGGATAGCTGCATCACCAGATACTTCTGGGAGGGCGGAGAGGTTGGAGGTGATTACCGGAGTCCCACACGCCATGGCTTCTAGAACTGGGAGTCCAAAGCCTTCCCAGAGACTGGGAAAGATGAGTGCGATCGCGTTATTTAGAAGTATGGGGAGTTGGTTGTAGGGAACATAATCTAGAAATTTGACGTGATGGCTTAAGCCGAGGTGGTTGGCTTGGGATTGAAGTTTAGGGGTGTACCGTTTATCACTAGACCCCGCAATCCACAGTTCATAATCACCCCTATTGGGTAGAGTGGCAAAGGCGTTGATCAATCGGTATAGGTTTTTATAAGGGTCATGGCGTCCGATGTAGAGGAAATAGGGGTTATCGTTAGCTGAAGTTGAAGTTGCTTCATCGGGATGTTTGGGAAATGCAGAGGGGCGCAGAGGTTGGCGCAGAGGGGCGCAGAGGGGGCGAAAGTGGTTGGCGTCGTAAGCTAGGGGAATGGGTGTGATTTTGGTGGCGGGGATGGGGTAAAAGTTGGTAATGTCTGTGGCGGTGGCGGTGGAGTTACAGAGGATATGTTGGGCTTGGGTGAGGATTTGGGGGATATAGTAACGGAAGTAGGGGGTGAGGGGAGAGTTGCGTTTGGGAAAGCGCAGTGGTATTAGGTCATGAACCATTACCACGTAGCGACAATTGGTATAGAGGGGCGCTTCGGGAATGGGAGAAAAAAGTAACTGAGATTTTGATCTGTGGTATAGGCGGGGAAGTTGAAATTGAGTCCATAAAAGGCGACGGAAATGTCCTTTTGTTCCGTGGGCGGGGCTGAGGTTGGCGGGAACAGGGTAGCTGTAAAAGTCAGAGGCGAGGGGAAAGTGGTTTGACGTGAGAGGGGAAATGAGTAGGGTGGGATTTAGGGGTTTTAAGTAGGGGAATAAATTGGCAGCATAAGTCGCGATACCAGTGGGTTGAGCAAAGAGGATGGAAAGGTTGACTAATAGGAGGGAAGACAAGGTTAAATGACGGATTGAAGAATTTATTAACTGAAATCACATTAAATAGGGCTTGCTGCATGAGTGTGGAAGGCATACAAAATAAGGGTTTCAAGCTATTTTTACACCCAACAAGTGCAAGGTTTTTACACCATTAGTTTAAAAATCTTGGGATTGCAAGCCTCCGCGATGACAAAATCTTACCTTAACAGAGGCTTGAAACTATTGCCCATTCCCTATTCCCTATTCCCGATCCCCACCATAAGATTTATTCAGCAGACCCTAAATATGGAAAACTGTATGTCTATAATTTTGAAATTTCATGAGAATAAAAATTTTAGATATAAAATAAAACAAATCAGACAAAAAGTTGTAAACAATAACAGACTCTAAATTATTTATTATACTGCACATTAGAAAATGATTTAATTTCTGTAAAATAAATAGCCATGTTGCGTTGGTCTTTTGGGGCAAAAGAAATATTATTATGGTTCCAATCATTGTACTTAAAAACAATACTATTAACTCCTTTTTTGCCAGAAAACTCTATAAATTCTTTTTTGACTGTATCTTTTGAAATATCTAAAAAATTACGAATCACTTGTCCATTAATTTCAAGCAAAACTTCTTGATTATCAATGGGGTTATGAAAACTAAAAGTCAATACAATTTTTTGAGAAGTAGAAAGTTGAAAGCTTAGTCGAGTCTCTGGGCCAAGACCCCAACGCCATCTATTATTTTTTTGATCTTGCTCAATCTCGCTCAACCCCGTAATAGTTAATCCAGATGGGTTTCTACTCTCAAGTAAATTAAATTCAACTAAGTCTAACAAAGGTTCAAATTTAAGCTTAGACCCTAATGCTAAGTTGACTTGATTTTTTAAAGCTATATCTTTGGGAATAAATTTAACTGTACCAGCCGAAGGTATCTGAGTTTCTATTATTGGTTGACCAAAACGTTCATAAAAATCTTGCACACAGTTTTCAGGTAACAAATCTACATATAAATTAATTCCAGAAAAGTCATTGGCTGCATAAAATTCTGTAAAAAAAGACCATTCATTTGAACTGAAACAGCGAGTTTGACGAGTTGCTTTAAAAATGTCGGGACTATCCGGAAAGAATAATTTATTCCAACCCGCGTCAAGATAGGGTTTAATTTGGTCAGGATGTAACCGCCCAAAATACTGACCCATGACCTTTTTTTGATGAAATCTTCTTAGGGAAAAAACAGAGGCATTTTTATAATATGGGCAAAGTTCTCCCGCTCCTACACCGTTACCTCCCACTACACAAAATGGCCAATCAAGTACAGCTTCTCCAGGTTGCTGTTTAACCCGGTTCATATAACTAAAGAAATTTTTGTCAAAAGAGTAAGGTTGATAGTTAAATTTAAATGAATAAGCTATATATATTTCCATACAAGATAGACATATTAACAGGATTGAAATCAAGCTTTTTGTCCATTTTTTCAATCCAGAAAAGTCAATATGCAAACTTAAAAGACCTAAAATGACCGGATAAAGAACAGTACAGCGACCTTGCACTCTGTTAAATGTAAACCAAGGAAATAATTTTAAGATGGGGAAGTTAACTGGGTGATATAAAATACAGGAAATAAAAATTATAACTAAAGGAATAAATATTATCCGTTGTTTACGAGCTTGCCATAAACCTGTAATGCCCAATATTAACAAAAACCAACCGGTACTACCAGACCCTAAATCTGTTGGTGAATCCTTTAAGATTTGAGTAAAAATAGGTTGTCCTGGGTTTATCCAAGGTAAATAAGGAATCAGTAATCTCACCGGATGAGTCCACCAAGCCCCATTATTGATTCCGGTAAAATCAAAGCTTTTAGCTTGATTGTAAATTTGAATAATTAAAGGTAAGTATATATAAGATAATAGAAAGATTAATCCGAGTAACGCTAAATGAATACGAGGAGATTCTATTAGCTCATGTTTGTAGGTCATAAATTGAGAATAAATTTTTTTTAAGAGCCTTGACGGATTATTGTAATGTCTATGCCCTAAAATAAAGATAACAAACACCATGCATATACTTAGAGACATTAAAGTATATCCGGTTATATAGCCTAATTCTTGACCTAATGCTAAAAGACAAAAACAGATTTTTAGTAAAACGAATTTTAAGGAAACATTTTCTTTATATACAATTTTCTTGACTAAGATAAAGTCAGTCACAAAACCAAGAACCATCCAGTGAATTACAGAATAGCTGAGATGAACTGGATATTTATGAATGGCATAAAAATTACAAAAAGAAACGACAATTCCAAACCAGCTAGCACGAACGAAACCATAATCTTTTGCTAAAAGAAGAAATGATCCTATTGCTGTCAAAAGAACTGATGCGAGATAGTAAAACTGTAGCCATGCACCTAAGCCAAAAAGTTTATAGCATATTGCATATATAAAATCTCTTTCAAGTGACCAAGGTTGAAAAACTTGCTCAACTCCATAGGGATAGAATGATTGATTATTGAGTAAGTCTAAATGAGGAAATGGGAATATACTAAAATTTTCACTTAGATAAAAACCCGTATATTCCCAATAATCTAAGTCTCCACCTCCTGCCAATGGGTCAGAAAAATTTTTAATGACTAAAACTGAAAAAAGAAAGCCAATGATAGTTGTTATGGCAATAAAAGCTGATGTTTTTAATACGTATGCACTTTTCTTCATTGTTTACGCCAAATACCCAATATTGATTTACCAAAAGAATGTAAAATGAGAGAATCTAGTGTACGTGAAATTGGAATCATATATCTATCCCAAACTAAAATTTGCCTTCGATTTGGCATTTTACTCTTTAGAATTAAACGATTGCTTATAGAAGCCAGTAAGCCAGCACAGTCTAGATAATTTAAATATACTACCTTGAGAGAAGATGGAATAGTCTTCGATAACGTGTTTTTATTGTAACGGCGATAATGACCTATAGATGAATCAAAAGGAGTATAAAGCCATTGATAAGCAGGAACCAGGATTATTAATAATCCTCCTTTATTCAGGTGATTGACTGCTAGTCTAGTCTCATTTATGTCATCTTTTATATGCTCAAGTACATCAATATAGAGGATTGAATCAAATCGTTCATCTGCGCTTAAATCTGATATAATACCATTTCTAATTTCACAGCAACTTAACAGCGAGTTTTTTTGAAGTGAGGACTCCAATATCTTGACTAGAACAGGATCAGGTTCAAGGCAAATCCAACGTTTTTCATTTCTTTGACACAGCCTTTCAGTCGTAGTGCCAATACCAGCGCCTACCTCCAATACCTCACTACCTAAATACTGTCTAATAATACTGGCGTAATAAGCCTTCCAATTCTGAGCTTCACTAAATAATCTAAGTTCTGAGCCTACGTAATGAAAATTATTCATAATTCTTTAGCTTCCAAAACAAAATATCGGTAATCTCTTTTTGGTATACAACCCAGATTATTCCTTCCTGTTAAAACGACAAAAACAAAAATCATAGATAGCATAAACCCTTGCATGAATACTATAAACAACAAGGCTACAATATAAGAAGTCCAACCCGGAATTGCCAACTCAGTGAGCAACTTAATGCCCACAACTACCAAAATAAAAATTAAACTCATGACTATAAGCAAACAAGAGATAAACAATAATCTTATTCCTACAATATCCGCGTACACAGAAATAGCACTGAGTCCATGAATTACAAGTTGTACAAAATTCATTTGAGACTTTCCAGAAAGACGCTTCCCTCGTTGGCTATAAATATCTGTGCAAGGAACTTTTGCTTTTAAAACGCCTGCAGCGTAGTGATTCCATATCTCTGATACAGCGACAAGTCTACACAAGATTTTGCGAGGTATAATACTAAAGTTTCCTACCCTAATTTCTTGACCTGTTAAAAATTTATACAAGTTTTTATAAATCACATAAAACAACTTAAATATAAAACCCTCAGAACGTTTACTTCGTCTAGCAAAAACTACTTTTCTATATTGTTCTGTTTCACATTTTTTAATTAACCGAATGACATCTAGTGGGGAATCTTCTCCATCCCCATCCATAATTATAATCGCTTTACAGGCTATATTCTCTTCTATGTATGCTAGTCCTATAGCAATTGCTCGCTGATGTCCCACATTTCTCCTTAACTCTAAAATACTAATTTTTTTTATTGCTGTCAATTTAAAACTGATAAAATTTTCATGAATAGCTATATTAGACGCATCATCTACAGCTATTATTTCAGCTTTAATAGTTTCATTTTCAAAAACTTTCTCTAAATGGATAAGCAATACCTCTAAAGAATTCCAGTCATTAAACACCGGAATTAGAATCACAAAAAAATTACTATTTCTAGAGTTATCCGTGATTTCTGACATAGGGATACTTTTGGGGAAATATGATTAAATAATCAAGCTCGATCTTTGACATAACATAATGCATTTTAACAAACCGTTGCCCTTGTCATCCCAACTGAGAGCTGACGGAATTTTGGATCATGTCTACAGCCACAATAAATTCATCCTTATTCTTATACCAAAATCCTCCTTGCGGCCTCCTACACTGTCCCACTAAAACATCGCATCCCCCATTAACGAGAACTGGCTTACCGACTGCCCAGGCTTCTAACAATACCATAGAAAGACTTTCATAAGGCGATGGCATAACTAAAATATCACACGCCGCGATCACATTCCACTTGGTTGGCTCATCCACAAACCGCTTCTAAAAACCTAGACAAACCTACCCATCAGTAATTCTGCCTTGGTATAAGTCCACGGTGTAACTTTTGGTCGATAACCGTTAACGCTTGCGCTTGGCTGATACCCGGCATTGTTGCTCGATATCAGCCTTAACCAACGGTTCCCAGTTAGAGACGCCGTAGTAATCGTGTCTACGATTGACTACAGGGCATCGACCAATAAAATTATTAAGTTGATATAGAGCGCTCCATACGTGCTTTCTCGGATTCACTCCGAGATAGGCGGACAAAGAGCGCGGCAATCTCTCTCTTAAGTTCATGCCTCTTCTGGCAATTGCTAGGGCCGCTGCCACATCAGATGATAGTCCATACATCCGACTATATTTAACACAGCCGATCAAACTCGTGTAAGCTGGATTGACAAACACAAGAGTTATTCCTCGGTTGGATAAAATCGATGACAAAATCTGATAAAAACGACTGTATGCCCAGGCAGAAAGCATTCGAGCATATTTTTTCGTTCGCTCTCTAAGTTGAGCTTTTTTTCTCGAAAAATCTAAGTTTTCGCACAGAACAGGGATCTTAAAATCCCTGGCTAAAGCTGCCAATTTCAAACAAACATCGACAAGTTGAGCATCTTGTTTACCTTTAGGTAAACCCGTCTGAAAAGGAAGAGTTCCCTGCGCTTTTAAATTTCCTTGACCATCAACATAAGCCCAACCGATAGAACTAGGATTTAAATCGATACCCAAGGCACCATACTTAATTTCTCGACTAACTTTCTCCACCGCTGCGGGCGTGAATTGAACAGCAATAACCCAGCGATTATCCTTTCTATAGAAGTGCCATGTTTTCGCACCACTATTGGGTAATCTATTAATCTTTCTGGAGAAGCTGCCAATTTTTGATGTGACATATTTCCCAAATTTGGCTAAAAGACAATCGGGAACTCTCAATTTGAGCGTATCCCCAGACCATTGACAAGTTTGATTCCCATAACTTTCATCCTTGGAACCAACAATAAATACTGACCCTCTGGATACCTTCACTCTAATTGTCGCCGATTTCAGATGTTTAATTTGATTTTGAAGTCGGTGGATATATCGCTTTTTATGATGCCGACCTTGACGCAGATGATGCCAGTTAGTTTTTCTTGTCTTGAGGTTTGACGACAAGGGGAAATTACAACCTTTTTGGGAGGCTTGCCAGTTCTTTTTTCCATAGAACTTCCGAGCCAACTTAATTTTCTTTGTGGCTTTGGCTACCCAAGATTCCGCTGACTGAACTCGTGATTCTAATTGCTTTATCTGGCGCTTTCTACATTCTTTGGCTGAGGAAGTTTTTCCTCTAGCTAATGCAATTACTCCGTTAGCATAACGCTTACTGAGTCCGTATTTCTCTTGAATATGACTATTCCAACTGGATTGATTAAACTTGATTTCTTGATTTAATAACTGGTTAACTGTTTCAACTGTTGCTTGATAAAATATATCGGACAATGACGTTAAAAACATTTCCAATTCGGTGAAACCGATGGGGTTAAGTTCATCGGCGGGAGTTGGCAAGCCTTTGCAATAAGTTATCGTCGTCATAGCTTTTTGGCTACCTCCCTCAGTTCTGACTAGATACTCGCGGCTACGCCAACGGTTAATTCGTTACCCGATTTATTGCCAATTAAGTCAACAATATCATATCGACTCCGGACCGCCAGCCGTCCGAGAAGATCGAATGAGAGCCGTTGAGTTGCCATCGGTGCAACGTGCAAGACCGTCACACCTAGTCGAGTAGCCGCTTCTTGGGCAGTTAAACTAGACATTTCCTGATTATATCATAGAAAATGTCCAGTTATGTCACTAATTGTCTAGATATTTACGGACTGTTAGTGAACCCCAACGCGAGGATATCGGGATGCTGGGGAATGGGTGTTTGAATTGAGTCCATAACAGGCGACGGAAGTGTCCTTTTGTTCCATGGGCAGGGCTGAGGTTGGCGGGAACAGGGTAGCTGTGAAAGTCAGAGGCGAGGGGGAAGTGGTTTGACGTGAGAGGTGAAATGAGTAGGGTGGGATCTAGGGGTTTTAAGTAGGAGAATAGGTTGGCAGCATAGGTGGCGATGCCAGTGGGTTGAGCAAAGAGGATGGAAAGGTTGACTAATAGGGGGGAAGACAAGGTTAAATGATGGATTAAAGAATTTATTAACTGAGTATAGATTTATAGGCGTTTAGGGTTTCTTGTGCCGTTCTTTCCCAAGAGAATAGTTTAGCTCTTGCTTTGCCTTTGTGAATTAATTCTTGGCGGAATTGAGTGTCACTGATGATTTTTAAAATAGCCTCAGCTAACTGTATGGAGTCGTTCGGATCAATGAGAAGGGCTGCATCACCAGCGACTTCAGGTAAAGAGGAGGTATTGGAAGTAACCACAGGAGCACCAAGGGTCATGGCTTCGAGAACCGGAAGACCAAACCCTTCGTAGTGGGAGGGATAAACAAAGACATCGGCTTTAGAGTAGAAAAAGGCAACCTGTTCATCTGATAGGTAGTTCAAATGATGAATATGGTGACTCCAGGGAGAGTTTTCAATAGCGTAAAATATCGGTTGATAATGCCACCCTTTTCTACCAATTAAGACTAAGTGATGCTCTAGCTTAACGGTTTGTTTTAGTAAGTTAAAGGCATTAATTAAGGTTTGAATATTCTTTCGGGGTTCTATGGTACTCACAAACAGAAGGTAAGGTTGTGAAAAGTCATAGTCAATGGATTCCATGACCTGATTTCTAAGATAGTTTTTCAAGTAACCTGATGAATAGCGGCTAGCTAGGGGGGTGACATAAATCTGTTGATGATTGACTCCTAAATAGTTCACAATATCGCGTTTAGAGCTTTCGGAAATCGTGAGAATTAAGTCAGTCCACTGTAAGTATCTCTTAATTCGTTTTTTATAGGTGGCAACTGTAGAATCAATATAGTCAGGATATTTGATAAAGCTTAAATCATAAATATTAATAATTCTTTGGCTATTTTTACAGGGATACACGGAATAATTGGTTCCCTGAACAATATCGGGTGAACCCAGGCAATTCTCAAAATACTGGGAAACAATGTTAGCTGGAAGAGATAAGATAAGGTTTGAGACTCGAACGGGTATAGGAACTAAGTAAATAGGAGAAACTTGTTGTAGAGAGTCGGGAAGGGAGAAACAGCCACGCAGCCAATTTTTGAAGCCTGGTTGGTAAGCAATGCCCAGTTGAAAATTTTCCTGGACTTGTAGCTTGAGTAGGGATTCAATTAAATTTAAGACGTAAAGACCAACTCCACTAGGATTGGGTTGAACAGGAGTGGCATCAATGACAATTTTTAGCATGAATTCAAAAATCCGCTAATTTTTACTTTTA
This sequence comes from Coleofasciculus sp. B1-GNL1-01, assembly GCF_040220235.1. NCBI lineage: Bacteria > Bacillati > Cyanobacteriota > Cyanophyceae > Coleofasciculales > Coleofasciculaceae > Coleofasciculus > Coleofasciculus sp. B1-GNL1-01. The sequence continues at coordinate 15,615 of NZ_JAVJTO010000132.1, read as the reverse complement.
AATGACCAATAAAAGTTTAATATAAAATTGCTGATAGGAATTAAAACTATGGCAATTACTTGGGCAAGTCCATACCAGATCGAAAAAACATTCACCGCTAGAAACATAATTATCGTATTTAATAATAAGCCGATAAAAGAGACTGTCAGGTAACGAGGGAAAGAAATCCGATGTCTACTTTTAGCTCTAAATGTCCACTTATAGTTCAAGATATAAGAAATAATCACAATAATGATAAAGGCCAAAGTCGAACTAATTACTGGGTCATAGCGTAAAAATTCGATTAATAACGTTAGAATAAATAAATAGATAGCCGTACCTATTGCGCCAACAATTGCATATCTAATAAATTTCTTGGTAAGCTTTGCTTTTCTATATTTTTTTAATCTCATGGGTTTAACCTACTTGAACGTTTTGTGCAAAAATGGTCTGATCCTAGTACATGTAAGTAGTCGGACAAAAGAAAACAGTACTGTACTAAGTTTTGTAAACAAGCCTCAAACCCTTACGAAGGACAAATGACAAATGACGAATGACGATCTCCACCGTTAGCCTTTATTGTGTCCACCTACTTATCATATTGAGTTCAGCGTTTCCTAGCAATGACATACATAATGTCATACAAGTTCAGATAGAAATACCAATCCGTCAATCGGAGTCGCTTCAGCCAATGATACAGTTTGGGATTATTTTGCCGCAGCACAAAAATATTATAGGCAATATTGTCCACACTCCGATAAAAACCACAATATCGATTGTAAACAACATCAAACCCATAATTGTTGAGCATTTTTTCCAGTGTTTTGCCCGAAAAGTAATGCAGATGAGTCGGAGGATGAATTAATCGCCAATTGCTTCTTCTGATTCGGGCATTCAGACTGCTAATGTCACCGGTTGTGATGGCGATAAGCCCACCGGGATTCATCTGTTTGCTGATCTTTTCAATATAGAAGTGAGGTTGACCTAAATGTTCGATTGTATCCCACATACAGACAACATCAAACTTTTGCTCACCAAAGTCATGCTTGAGCAAATCTGACTGAATTGCATCAAGGTGCAAGGTTTCACGGGCATATCGAACACCTTCTTCAGTAATATCAATTCCCTGAACGTGATCAAAGTCATGCTGGGCAAACTCCAGGAAAAATCCGTAAGCGCAGCCAATTTCCAGTAAATTACGGTGAAACGTGGGGTTGAGAAATGTCTGCAGTGTTTTCAATCGTAACTTGAAATTCTTCTGCATGACTTTTTTATCTGCGACATAATCGCTATACTCTTCTCCGAAGAAATAATTTCGGCTATAAAGTTTAAATAGTTCGGCATCAGTCAGGTTTAAATCAGCAACCGTATGACCACACCGCTGGCATTTTAGCAGACCTTTATAGACCGATTCATGCTGCGTCGTTCCACAAACAATACATTCATTCATCGTGATTAAAATTTACCTTGTCTTCAATAATGTAGTGGGGTCTCCCTTTAACTTCATCAAAGATTGCGCCAATATATTCTCCGATTATACCTAAAAAAATGAGTTGTACTCCACTAAATATTGACACTAAAAAGACGAGAGTTGTCCACCCCGAAGGCAGGGAGGCATAAATAAAATATTGAACGACGGATATAAGGGCATAGATAAAGCCAAATAGGGCAAAAATAAAGCCAGTAATAATGGCGGCTTTGAGCGGTTTTTTGCTAAAGGAAACAACTCCCTCTAATCCAAACTGAATCATCCGGTTTAGTGAGTATTTGCTCCGACCTGCTCTCCGCTTCCTGACTTGAAAATAAATACTTGTGCTTCTAAACCCCACCCAACTAAAAAGACCCCGCAGAAATTGGTTTCTTTCTCGAATTTTATGTTTAAATGTTTTGGCTACACGGTTAGATATTAATCTAAAATCTGCAGCACTTTCATTGATGGGGACGTCTGAGAGTTTGTTGATGATTTTGTAGAATAGTTTAGAGGTCAAGCGTTTAAAAATACTAATATCCTTAGAATCTTGGCGAATTGTATAAACAATATCATAGCCTTGTTCATACTTCATCAACATTTTGGGAATCAAGGACGGGGGATGCTGTAAGTCGCTATCTAGCATAATTAAAACATCAGAATCACTATGATCAATTCCGGCTAGGAGTGACATTTGATGACCAAACCGAGACGACATCAATAGAATCTGTACAGCTTTATCCTGTTCAGCGATTGATTTTAAGATTTCAAAACTCGCATCGCTGCTGCGGTCAACCACAAATAAAATTTTGGAATCATAACGCGGTGATAATCCAGCTAGCACCCCCCTAAGTTCCGTGTAGAAATCGTTGATCACCTCTTCTTCGTTGTAAACTGGGCTAATAATCGTTAAGGTTTTCATGGGTGGGTATTGATCTCCGAAACGATTGAATGTATCACTGACTCAAGCTTGGTTTGGGGCGCATAACCCAGCAGCATTTGCAATTTTTCAATGCTACCATAATGAACGGGAACATCAACAGGTTTGAATCGGGCGGGATCGGTTTGAATGTCTACATCGATATTAGCTATCTCGATCAGCTTGTGCAGTAGATCACTCATGAGTATACCTTGTCCCGAGCAAACATTAATCACCTGTCCATAGGCTGTTGGTGTCCGGATTAATTGCCAGTAAATTTTAATCACCTCTTGGATATCAATAAAATCTCTGGAACTACTTAAATTACCGACGTTGATTATTGAAGGGTGTTGACCTTGGGCGATTGCCGTAATTTGCTGGACAAAGCTTTGGATAGACAGATACTCAGGCATACCAGCACCAATTATATTAAACGGTCTGACCATAACTAAGGGTCTCCCTTGTCTGGATAAGGCAAGTCCCATTAACGTTTGGGAAAGTTTACTAATCCCGTAGTGACTATAAGGACAGGTTGGCGTCTGTTCATGAATGGGAACTTGTTCAGGACTCACTAAACCATATTCAGCCGATGTCCCCACTAACAGGACAGGACAATCCTGATAGCCTGTAATCTCTAAGGCATGCAAGAGTGTCGCCCCATAGACGGTATTCACCTGGTAGAATAACGTGGGGTTGCTAGAACGGGCGACACCAGCTAAGTGAAACACATAGTTCGGCTGGACAGCTTGAATGGTTTTGGCTAGAGCACAAACGTCAGCCGTATCCGTTAAATTGTAATGATGTTTAGAGGCGGGTTGAGTGCCAAGGGTATAAATTTCTATACCCTGACGTTCTAGATAAGAAATTAGATGCCGTCCGCAAAACCCACCCCCACCTGTAATTAGGGCTTTTGTCATAAATTAGGCAGAAATTCGGCTTGTCTTGATTCAAAGATTTCAGTGGCTGTTCGATAGTCGTCCATTCTGCCAATATCCAGCCAGTAACAGGATTCACGATAGCAATGAACCGGATGACCATCTTGACATAATTTCCGCATTAGGTCAGGAATATCTAAATACTCACCAACTTTTAAATAAGGCTGGATGGCATTTTTCTTAAGAACATTAACGCCCATACTGACATCAAAATGATAGGTGGGTTTTTCCACGTAACGCACTAGCTTTCCTTGAGCATCGGTTTCCAGGACGCCAAAATCGACCTTCACATCCCGTTGATAGATACCAATGGTGGCTGCTGCACCCTGATCTTGATGAAAAGCCATGATATTCTGGTACTTTAATGTTGTCATTAAATCACCATTCATAACCAGAAAATCATCCTCTAACTGATCCATCGCCAAAGCAATTGGACCGGCAGTTCCCAAAGCCCGTTCCTCGAATGAATAGCTAATATTCAAGCCCAGACGTTCACCCTTTTGAAAAAAAGCCTCAAGCAATTGGCTTAAATATCCCACAGCCAGGATGACATCCGTGATTCCTGCACCTTTAAGTTGTCGTAAGATAATCTCCAAAATCGGATAGTCACCCACGGGCATCAGCGGCTTAGGAAGCACAGTAGTATAAGGATGTAACCGAGTTCCTCGACCGCCGGCGAGAATTAAAGCCTGCATTGATTTAAACCTCACACCGTATACTGCTCTGATTTAAAAAGAGTTTGGTTATTTGAGACAAAGGTAATTACTTCTTTTAACCCAGCCTCCAGTGAATAGTGGGGTTGCCAACCCGTTCTTTCCCGGGCTTGGGTATTGTCACAGATGAGCTTGAATACTTCGCTTTTACTGGGACGCACTCGACGGTTATCGAGAACAATGGGTTTGTCACTCTCCATCAAGGAAAGAATTGTTTTGGCTAATTCTCCAATCGTAATCCCTTTACCAAAACCAACATTCGTCACCTTGCCAATCGTCTGTTGCGATTCCGCCACGTTAATAAATCCCCTCACTGTGTCCTTAACATAAGTCAAATCGCGTACTGGGTCTAGTGATCCTAAACGGATTTGATTTTGGGTTAAGGCTTGACTGATGATAGTGGGAATCACGGCGCGGGCTGACTGACGCGGACCATAGGTATTAAAGGGTCGAATCGTGGAAACGGGTAGACCAAAGGATAGGTAATAGCTTTCAGCCATTTTATCAGCGCCAATTTTAGACGCCGAGTAGGGAGATTGACCCTGCAAGGGATGGTTTTCGTCAATGGGGGTATATTTAGCAGTACCGTAAGTTTCTGAGGTTGATGTATGAACAATCCGTTCGAGGTCGAAGTTGCGTCCTGCTTCTAGGACATTCATCGTCCCTTCGATATTGGTGCGAATATAGCTGCGGGGAGCAATATAGGAATAAGGTATCCCGATTAGCGCCGCCAGATGAAAAATAACGTGCTGGTTTTTGACCTGGCGATTGACAAAATCACCATCCTCAATATTGCCAGCGACGACATTCAGGGCGGCTCGATGTTGGGGCGACAATAGTTCCAGATTACCCCAATTGTTTTGCGAGTTGTAGCGGATGATTGCTGTAACTTGAGCGCCTGCTTCGAGCAACGCTTCACATAGATGACTACCAATGAAGCCACCTGCACCAGTCACGACAACGTTTTTGCCCGTCCACTTCATTCCTCTCTCCTTACTTAATTGATGGAGAAGACTTGCGATCGCGCCATCCCTCCATGGGCTGCAATACAGAGTATATAGTAGTCTGCTGAATATACCCTGATAACTGGATCAAGGAAGTCTAAATCGAAGGGAACGCAGATTAAAGCTGGTGGGCAGTGCCTACGGTATAGTAAGGGTTTTGGTGATCTCCAAATGCACGCTTTTCAGTGCCATTGAGTCTAAATCAGTTATGTCGTTCCTGGCTTCGCGAAAGTTTCCATGCTGAATAGCCCAACAAAACCAGAGATGCACTACTCACGCCCAAGCCAATATGAAAACTGACCGGATTGAACTCAAAGGTAACCCGATGGTTTCCGGCGGGAACTTGAACACCTCGCAGGACATAGTTTGTTTGAAAGATAGGCGTCGGTTTACCATCAATTGTGGCTCTCCAACCGGGGTAATACACATCACTTAACACCAGGAAAGCCGGAGAAGTGGAATCCGTTTGCACCTCAATTTGGGTATTCGATAGACTCAAAACTTGGGCAGTAGCTGCCAAGTCGGGATTTTTGGCTTTAAAGTTGAGGGGTACTTCAACCAAAGCCACCTGAGTTGGTTCGTAAGGACGCCCATCCGGTAATCGAGAGGATTGAATCGCCTCAAGGATCTGGTTAGGCTTGGCGCTGACAACCTCTGGAACTAACCAGGCTCTAGGCATAGCTCGCCGATTCTCATAAACCTGAGCGCCCCAGTAGCCTCCAGCATTTGAGGGTTTTTCTCCAGAAGCTGGAATATCCGGCATCCGCCGCCACCGAGTTGGGTTGGCTAAAGCGCTGGAGACTTCTGTAATCGGGTAGGATTGCCCGGTTGACTGATTAATCAAACTCATCTTATGAAGGGTAATTGCACCCGATGCGCCAATCCATTCCAACTGGATGTCCTGAACCGGATGCATCAGGTTTAGGGGTAGCACGCTGAGGTAATTGTGCCGCTCACAATCGGGAAAAGAGGGTCGTTTATGGGGAACACTGCTAAAGATGGGCGCTCGTTTATGCTGCACTTGAGGTCGTACATCGCTACAGTCATCAGCCCATTCCGCCGTATCTCTGCCAGCACGCAGGGTCTGAGTTACAGTCTCTCCGGTGACATCCTGTACTGAGATTCGCAAGACTTGTGCATCATTAGGCAACCCTTGGGAGCAAGCCATTGCACTGACAATTCCAATCGCTGTTGCTTGAGGCTGAGAGGGTACATAAAATTTAACCGAGTTCGACGGATTAGTCAGACAATCTTTCCCCAGGCTGAGGCTCATATCCTCGCTATGCCAACCGATGCCTTGGCTGTTGGTTACAGGGGTCAATCCCCAAGGAGGGATGAGAATATAGCGCACAGCCATCAAATCCAAGGTACGGTTAGAGGCTCCTGCCCATTGCCCCCAATCATTTCCGGTTGTTCCCATGGGAAATAACTCGCTATATCGGGATAACATCAATGGTCCGTAACCGCTAGCGCTGGGAACTCCCCAAATCCGGGAGAGATTGGGCGGCATTTCATGGAAATTTCCGGTTGCTCCTCTGGGCGTTAAGATCCGCTGCTGACTTTGAGTTAGTATGTCTCGGTATTGGGCAATAGCAGTCGTCGGGGTTAAGGCATCCTGACTTGGTGCAGCATACCGCCACTCATAAAACCAACCGAAACTACCCAGATCAATCACTAGCAATAACAGGGCAAGAACACCCCATTGAGAGGGTTTGGCGTGAATTGAGTAGAAAATAACGGTTATTGCCAGCAAAAAAATGACTAGGGGGACTCCAACGGCAGGATTTGTCCAGGGCAGAAAACTCAGGGGTTGAGAACCCGCTGCTACGGCTTCTGACTCTAGCGCACCAGAAAAAATGACAATACTGGTTAAGGTAATTAGGAAAACGCCAGCGCTGATCTTAACGATCTTGAAGCTCAAACGTTGGGAAACAGCTTTTCTTTGAATAGCCGCAACACCCAAACCTGCCAGCACACTCACCGCCAAAGCCACTTCAATCAGGTGTCGCGCTGGGGCGCGAAACTTGTTGTAGACAGGCAGATGGTAGGTCAAATAAGCCAACGGTTTCCCCAAGACGAGTAAGAAGGCGATCGCACCCGCACCTAACCAAAACCAGGCAATGGGTCGATCCCGATGTACGATAAATCCAACTATCGCCAAGAGTAGAGGCAGTAATCCCATATAACCCGTCATTTCGGCGAGATTCCAGCCGCCAAAATAAGGGGGATCGTAAAAGGAATTGAAGGGTCCACCGCCACCGAACAGATAGGGAAACAGAAACTGCGGAATTTGTTCGATCGGCAACGAAAAGCTAATAAACTGATTGAACGTCATCCGCGATCGCAATCCCAGTCCTGACAACTCGGCTGTGGGAATCAGTTGAATAGCCGTCAGACTTATGCCTAGGGCAATAACCGCCAAATAAGTTCCATAATACCTCCAGCGACCCACGGGTGCTTTGCCTAGGCGGCAAAGGGCATAGATTGTACTCAGACCCAAGCTATAAAAAGAAATTTGGGGATGTCCTGCCAAAACACTACAACTCACAGCCAAAGCACCGACGACAAACCACAGGGGACGGATGCGATCGCGCAACCTGTCTGCCGTCCAAATCAGCAGGGGCATCCACGCCGCCCCATGAATGATCACCGTATGACCCAAATGAGCCATCATAAAGCCACTCATCCCGTAGATAATGCCACTGACTAAGGCTGCCAATCGCAACTGGGTGAGGCTGTAAACATAGCCATAAGTAAAGCAGCTCGCTAATATATAAGCGGAGAGAACAAAGGCATTCCAAGAGTTAGGAATAAGCGAAAAGACTAGAGAAATCGGATACCATGTCTGAATCTGGGGATCGGCGGCTACCGGAAAACCCGACAGAATCAGATCCGTCCATAAGGTGCGGATCGAGTAAAACGCGGGAACATAAAAAACAATTCCATCTCCTGGGGCAAGCAATCGCCCTGAGAAGATGACTGGCGCAAAGAAAAGGGTGTAAAGGAGCGCAAAAAAGAGAACGACTGAGAGCGAATGAAGGATGCCAGACTGAAATAATTTTTTTGTGCTGAAGCTGATCAATTTCACCCCTCACCTCACACCAAATTCAACTGAGTTAAACGGTTAAACAATCGCTGGGATATCACCTGCCAATCAAAATTCTCTTGAACATACTGTCGGGCATTTTTAACACAAAGTTCTTTATTTGTCAATTTTTCGGCGTTTAGATCCGCGATCGCCTCAGCAAAGTCCTCAATATCCACCACGATACAGTGTTTTCCCGCTTCTACCCCTAAACCTCTGACACCAATGGGTGTCGAGATCACCGGAACACCAGAGGCAAAGTATTCCAGCATTTTCAGATTAGTGCCAGAGCCAAAGGTGACGGGGTTGAGTGCCACATCAGCCAAACCTAGGGTAACCGCTTTAGTTTCGTCATCAACGACATCCATAAAGCCAACATTTGCAGGTCTTTTTTGATGCTTAAACGCCAAACCCACGCTACCAATAATTAGAAAGTTCACCTGAGGGAGTTGCTCAGCCATAAGAAAAATATGACCCACTGCTGCCAAATTCGGGCTGTGCCAGCTCCCCATAAACAATGCCGTAAAACTATTAGCCTTTAAGCCTAACTGAGATTTCCAGGAATGGCGTTCTTCTATAGAAACGTAATTAACCATTTCTATATCCACCCCATTCGGCACGTCCAAAATTTTGCTGGAATCTACACCATAAATTCGGTTTAAACATTGAGCATCCTCTTGACAACACACCCAAATTAAATTACTTGCCTGACAGCATTCCTGCTCAACCTGGCGAGTCGCGTCAAGTAATTTCTGCCCCGTAGGATTATCAGGCAGAACACTTTGTTTTAGCGCCACTTCCACATCCTGTGCTTCATACCAAATCGGCTGATTACTGACGGCTTGAATCGCTGGCAACAGATAAGGGTGACAAGCCACAATAAAATCGGACGTTGCCGTAGACGCTCTTAACGCCTCAACATAAGCCGGCGTCAACTGATAGAGTTGTGGCATCACGATATCGGTAATCGGCACCCCAACCTGTTGCTCAATCCCTAACTCTTCCCGTTGATGTTGAGCTGACTTGGGAATGCGGATTTCCCACACACCTGGGGCAATTTCACCTCTAAACGGGACTTCATGAGCGTGAGTAAACGTGACAAATTCGATATCGAACCAACGGGCGAGATAACGGTACAGATGAAACACCCGGATTTGACCACCTCCCCGAGGCGGAAACACAGGAAACGTAAGAGCAACTGTAATTTTTTTGCGCTCGTTTCGGGCTATAGTTGTGATGTATTGCTGCGCGTCACCTAGGAGTTTGGCAACTGTATTTTCCCAGGTAATATCTTGCACTAACTTACGACCGATAAGCCCCATCTGTTGAGCTTCCTGTAAATGTTCACACAGATAATCAATCCGTTGGGCGATCGCCTCAGGATCAGGTGGAACAGAATAGCCAGTTTCTTCATTGCGAACAAACTCATTCGGACCCCCGGAATCAGTGGTGGTGATTACAGGTTTAGCACTCATCATGGCTTCTATCGTCACTAGCCCATAATCTTCGTTGTAAGGAACATACAGTACAGCTAAAGCATCAGCATACAGCTCTGTGAGTTGTTGGTCATTAACAAACCCCAGAAAAATAATTCGTTGATCATCGCCTGCGAGTTGCTTGAGACTATCCGCATCAGGACCAGTTCCAGCAATTTTCAGGTTGATATTAGATTTAACATACTGCATTGCCTCCACTAATAAGCGAACTCGTTTCGGTCTATCGAGTCGGCTGACGGTGAAGAGGTAATCGCTATTGCCTCGGTGAAAAAACTTCAGATTTGAGGGCGGATAGATGACATGAACAGAACTATCAACGGGAAAGTAATTGGCGCGATTGGCTACAGTATGAGAGATGGCAGCATACTTGGCGATCGCGTCGGGTTTCAAGGCAATACCATCCAAAAAATGCACAATCTCTCGTGCGAGTGAACCGGGAAACTTAAAGGTATCTAGGGGTAAATCTGGGCAGCGCCGTAGCTGGTCTAACCGATCAAAGAATTCGTTCAGTGCCGTTCTTACCCCTTGATTATGCCCCATGAATTCCTGTAGACCCCTAATCTCTTTATGCGGGGTCACATAGTTTTCTGGGCAACCAGTCAAGTGATAAGTATCATATAATCCGCGCAACCGATGTAACATATAGCAAACGTGGTTGCCATGTTGCACCATCCAAGCCGGGTACTTTCCTGAAATGATCAAATCGAAATGAGTCAGGTCAAGGTTTGAGAAATGCCTGTAGCTATCAATCAACTCCCAGAAATTTCGTTCTGGACTCGGTATTTTCACCAACTCAGCCTGATAGGGAGTGTCCTGGTTAATCGAATTTAAGAGTCCCCACCAGAGATTTTCCGCACCCCCAATTGTAAACGGAACTGGACTCGGAGCAATAATCGCAATTTTCATCGGCTATAGACGGGTTGCCGTGAAGGCAAAGCGGGCATATACTGACGGATCGACATCGGCAGCATTTTGCAGATAGTAAAACTCAAATTTGAACCGATCTTGGACTGGCTTGATAATTCGTTGGTAAAAAGAATCGGGACTATAAAATCTCCCATGTCGGTTTCCCCATCCTTGAGCGCAGTATAGGGTTGTGTCTGGATCAAAGATGACACCTGCCGTCGCGCTGACTGTGGGATCTGTTTGAGTCGCCGCTTGTTCATACAGGTAAAAAGGAACCACGCACACTTTCCCACCGGGCTTGAGAACGCGAGATAATTCATCAAATAAGCGAGTATCTGCATCAGCTTCAAAATGTTCGAGAGAGCAAGTTAAAGCCGCCTTGGAGGCAAAATTATTGGGTACAGGCATGGAACAGGCATCTCCGCCAATTTGATTGCTCTTAATCCCCGGTGGGTACATAATGTCTTGGCTATAGGTCGTCGCACCCGTTAGTCGGCGATAAATTTCTGGGATGGGAGATTGTTCACTGGCGATATCTATAAATATGTCTTCCGCGCTCACGTTTAATAGAGTAAGGGTAAGATAATGCTCAAGAGATTTTTCAACTTGATTACCCCGATAGTAGTCAGGATACCGGGTTTTGTATTCGGCATTATTAAAGTATTTTTGATAATTACCCCAATTAATCTCATAGTCACAAAACTTCATCCCCGCCTTGTGAGCCAGTCTGAGAATGTTACGGACTTTTGCAGGGGAAGTATTGTCAATTGCTGTGGGGACAACGTTCCATCCAGATTTTTGTAGGGATGCCATACCTGCGGCAAAACTCAGAGCAATCACGTCGGGGCGATAGATATAGTTCGAGTTATCTGGTTTAATTGGATTGAGTTTGGAGAGGATTTTGAATAAAGCATTCATTAAATGAACCTCAACTTTTAATATAAAAGATTCTGCACTACATTCTCCCAGGATATATTCAGGAACTGATATCGTTCTAATCCAGCTTTTCCCATTTCAGCCGCTGCTTTTTGATTGAAGTATAACTGATCAATCGCCTGCGCGATCGCCTCAGGTTCCGGTTCAACGACTAACCCAGTTTGGTGATTGATCACGAACTCCAGTGAACCGCCAGAATCGGTACAAGTAATGACTGGCTTTGCCGCCAACATCGCTTCCAATGTAACATAGCCATAATCTTCATTGTGAACCCCAAAAAATACACCTAAGCAGTGAGCATAAAATGCTAACATATCTTCATCGCTAATTCGTCCCATGAGTTTCACTCGTTGCTGTAGGTCAAACGCTTCAATCATTTGCAGTAAATTAGGTTTTTGTCCACCCTCTCCTGCCAGTAAAGCCACTGTTGGTGATTTAACATAGGTCATCGCTTTAATCAATAGATCCTGTCGCTTGAGATTTTCGAGGCGACTGGGGAAAAAAATATAGGGTTCAGCAGCAGCCGTGTAAAAATAATTCGCGAGTTTGGGCGGATTATAGAGGGCAGTTGAGTCAATTTTATTAAAATATTGCAGACGATTAGAAACCGTTTTCGCAATCGTAAATACCTTTTTGAACCCTTGGAAGGCATGGGTATCCCGTTGGATAATCTCGTCTCTTAACTCCTTGCCTTCATCACTATGGGATAACTCTTGGGTAAAAAAAGTATCCCACAAGTCATAAACGGCACGATGTTGGTGAATAATCCAAGCCACTTTATCCGAATGTTTCAGATAAAAGGTAGGAAACTTTAAGCAAATCGCTAAATCAATATTATAGCCATTGATCGCGGCAAAATTCTCACTATTCCATATCTCCATACTCCGTTTGACTTCCCTCACCGGATAAAAATGAAAGGGCATGGATATAACGTCCGCTTCGTGACCGGCTTGGCGGATAGCCTCAACTAAACCCGCCGCCAACATCTCGGCACCGCCACGAATAAACGGGACTTGAACCGTCGCGATCGCAATTCTCATGGCTTGTACCCAATTAAAGCAAAGTCACGAGAAATACTCAGATAACTCTCTAAGGTATCAAATTTCACGTTTGATGAGGCTAAAAGTTGCAACCCATTGTCTTGTTCGGCAAAAAAATAGGACTCGGCATTCATAAAACCTTTTAAGATGGCGATGTAAGCAATTGTATCAGGATGGATGGGATTAACATGAGTCGGATCGCGGTAAAAATCTCCTGATCCGACGAAAAGATTGCGGGGGTTAGGTGTTTCAAAAATGATCAACCCACCGGGCTGCAAAACCCGCATCGTCTCATCGAATAGTTTCATGAGAACAGCAAACTGTAAGTGTTCAATCAAATGAAAGCCAGTGACTGCCCCTAAACTATGATCAGGCAAATTCTGTAAATACGCGATCGCGTCTGCTTCTATCACCTCAAGACCTATTGTATTGCATTGTTCTAGCATCACTCTATTTATATCTATCCCCCGCGCTGAATATCCCGATTCCCGCAGCAATTCTAGCCACTCACCCCTGCCGCACCCCACATCTAAAATGGGGGATTCTGGTGTACCAAGTTTGGCATCTTCAATCACGGGTAGGTAGACATTTAACGTATTCCGAATCTCCTCGCGACTTCCCCGAAATTGGTCTTCAAAAGCCACATAAAAGGCATCGAGTTGGTGCGGCTCTTCATTGCTCAACGTTTGCAGTTGATCTACAGTGAAAGATTCTGGTAAACGCTGTCGCGCTGCTTCTAAAAATAAGGTAATTAGCCGCTTCTGTTGCGTTAAGTCATTCTTGAGATAGCTATCATTTTTGATATAATGTTCATCCATCGCTTGCAACTGTTCATTGAGATGCTTTTCTGTTGCAGTAAGATAAGCGCTTATTTCCTTCACTTGCCCTTGGAGATTCATGACTTGCCCTTGGAGATCCATGACTTGCCCTTGGAAATCCATGACTTGATCAATGAGTTTTCGGTTTAGGGTCAGGGACTCTCTGATGGCTTCAATTAAAGAAAAATTAATCGCCCGTTGCTCTTTAAATAGAAACGAGTACAGCTTTAGCGCCAATTTCTGTAACGGTTGGCTTAGGGAAAAGGGGAAACGGTTCAGTTTTTTAGGAAATTCGGTGCGAATCTGAGACTTTAACTGAGCGTTATGCAGTAAATTCTCTATGTGACTTAGAGTTAGAGTCTGATTGACTGAGACAACTTTAATTGTCTCCAAGTTTCTCTCTGAAATAGGCTGACGATGAGCAACCTCTTCTCTAATTTTTTTGATCAATTGATCTACATTAATTGCTGAATTATTGGATTCCATCATAACTGGATAAGTAGTCAGACTTTGATTAAAGTTAAAGGTTGAGATTAGGCAACAGGCAACAGGCAACGATCAGCTTTTTTACATTGCTTAGTACAGCAGACGGAATTCATGTCCAGGTACTTACCACCCTAAATTTTTAAGACATTAGACAAAGAACGTCATTAGTCTCTACATCAACTTTTATGATCGGGTTTAGATCAACAACCCCTTCACAGTGATTGCCATTAACCACCTCAAAAACAGCTAAATCATCAATCCAATCATAACTCAATCCTTCCTCAGAGTGGATGCCTACGGTTACTGTGTAAACGCCTTTATGCAGATAACAAGGGAGTTGAAATCGAACACTCACTGTCTGTCCAATGTCTGATTTAGGTAATTGGCAGTTCATTAATTTGGTATTTGTTCCATACATCACTAACCCCATCAGATTTCTAATGGAAATACCTATGACCAGATCAGATAACTTAGCTTTGACCTGTAAGCGAAGCAAAACCTGAAATGACGACCCTGTTTCAATCGTTTTAACCTGGCGGTTATTGGCATTTAAAATATTGACATCATTGATGACAGCGAGTTGGTTGCCATGTCTATGTTTCTGGAAACAATCTGTCTTTCTATAGGATTGGTTTTCCTGATTCAACTCAAGTCTTTTTCTGGGTGAAAGAATCTCTTGATTATTTCGTGTATTCTCTGAACTCAATAGAGCAATATAATGGTCAATGACTGTTTTAGGAGTACCCACCTCAATGATTGAACCATAATTCATCAGCGCCACCCGATTACAGAGCATTTTAACGCTGGCTGAATCGTGGGAGACAAAAAGAATGGTCACTCCTTGCTCTTTAAGCTGGCGAATTCGTTTCATACAACGTGCTTGGAATCGGGCATCACCAACAGCCAAGGCTTCGTCTACGATTAATATTGTGGGATCGATATTCGCTACCACGGCAAAGGCGAGGCGAACCACCATTCCACTGGAATAGGTTTTGACCGGTTGGTCAAGGAAGTCACCGATATCAGCAAACGCTGCAATGCTATCAAACTTTGCTTCTATCTCTTCCCGACTTAATCCCAGAATTTGACCATTAAAAAAGACATTCTGTCGCCCGGTAAACTCGGGATTGAACCCACTCCCTAACTCCAATAAGGCAGAAACTCGACCATTGACCCACACCTCACCTGTCGTTGGTGTCAGCGTTCCGGCGATGATCTGTAGCAGGGTACTTTTCCCTGAACCATTCTGTCCCACAATGCCCAGAGTCTCCCCTCGGATAACTTCCAGGTTAATATCGCGCAATGCCCAAAACGCTTGGGCGCGGCTCTTTCCTGGCAGTACTATTTCTTTGAGTCTATCGATGGGACGGTTATAGCGCCTATAGCACTTGGAGATATTTGTCAATGAAATCGCGATCTCACTCATCACACCAGTACGGTTGTAGTCACCTCTAGAGGACATTAGCTGACGCTAATTGCGTCGCTGTTCAATTCACACACCACACTAAAACAGTATCAAATAAACTTGCCTAGCGCACCTCGCTAGGTCTTGGGAGTATGTCATAACACAAAATGTTCTTGGAGGTTGGGTGGGGCGTAAGCGTTACCCAGCCGACAAAGGTAATATGCTCCTTGGGTCTTGCCAGTACTGACCCCTGCTTTCCCTGTGCAGTTCCAACATCTTTAAGACTTACATGATAGCGATGGTGAAAGCCCTCGTGTTTTAACCGAGGGATGAAACCGAGCGAAGCGTCCAGCATAGCAGCTTTAGCTGCGAGTCTTAGAAACCGTCCTGATGGTAGCTAATTAATGGAGTATACTGGGATAAGG